>JBGPTG010000340.1:0-3888 GCA_041490545.1 Gammaproteobacteria bacterium | reverse complement strand
TTGAAGACCGCCGGTTGGCTGGAGAAGCCCTCGGCGCCCATGCTGGTCATCAACGGCATGCGCGACACGCAGGTGCCGGTAGAAGACGTGTTCCTGCTGATGCGCTCGGGCTCACCCAAGGAAGTCTGGATCAACCCGCAGGGCGGACACATGGGGCGCAATGCGGCCGTCTCCGACCAGAAGATCTTCGAGACCGTGACGCTGCCGTGGGTGGTGCGGATGTTGAAGTGATCCTGGCGCCGATCCGGCCCGCAAGGCTGCCTGGTTCCGCTATGCTAGGCACTTGTCTGCAAGCCGACCAGGGGAGGCCAGAGTGAGCGACGCCGACAACACGATCCCGATCGAAGCCTGGAACACCGTCCTGTTCGAGAAATTCTGCCGCTTCCGCTGGGTGTTGAACCACGGCTTGTCCGACCACAGCGACGAGATCTTCCGGCGCCGGCCCTACCCGGCGGGCGCGCGCGTGCTCGACGTGGGATGCGGCTTCGGCGACGCCACCCAGCTCCTCGCGAAACAGGTAGGCCCGGGCGGCACGGCCGTTGGCGTCGACTGCGCGAAGAATTTCGTCGACGGCGCGACGCGCGAGGCGGCCGGGGCGGCGGTGAAGAACGCCTCGTTCTTCACCGCCGACGTGCAAACGGACAATCTTCGCGGGCCCTACGACTACGTCTTCTCCCGCTTCGGCACCATGTTCTTCAACATGCCGGTGCCGGCGCTGCGCAACATGCGGCGCGCACTCGCGCCGGGCGGCCAGCTCTCGATGATCGTGTGGCGGCGCCGCGAGGACAATCCCTGGGTGCATGAAGCCGAGCTGCGCGTGAAGGAAATCGTACCCGTGGTCTCCCATGAAGAGACCGACCAGGTGCACTGCGGCCCAGGACCGTTCTCGATGGCCGGCCCGGACATGGTGAGCGACATGCTGCGCGTCGCGGGCTACGAGCGCGTTACTTTCGAGCGCTACGACACCGACATCTGCATCGGAAAAACCCTGGACGACGCCGTGGAATTCGCCATGGCGCTGGGGCCGGCGGGCGAAATCATCCGCCTCGCCGGAGACGAAGGCCAGAAACGCAAGGGGCAGGTCGTCGCCGCGCTGCACGAGACCCTGGGTCGCCACAAACGCGCCGACGGCATCTGGATCGGCTCGAGCACCTGGTTCGTCAGCGCCAGAAATCCCGCGAACTGATTGCAAGTATTCTGCCGACCACGCAATAGGAGGGTTCTGGTCATTCGCGCGTTCACTGCGCTACGATAGCGAACTGCAGCAACCCTGGATCGTCCATTGAGAGGAGGTCTCGTGATTGGTCTTTCCCGTACCCTTGCGCTCGCCCTGTTGCTCTGCCTCGCCGGTATCGGCTCCGCCGCCGCGCTCGACTACCCGGTGCGCGCGGTGAAATGGGTCGTGCCTTATCCGCCCGGCGGGACGACCGACGTCCTCGCCCGTATCGTGTCGCAATGGCTCTCCGAGAAGATGGGGCAGTCCTTCGTCATCGAGAACAAGGCGGGCGGCGGCAACAACATCGGCGTCGAGTATGTCGTCAAGTCGGCCCCGGACGGCTACACCCTGCTGCTCGTCAATCCCGCGAACGGCATCAACACGACTCTCTACAAGAACCTGCCCTACGATTTCATCCGCGACATCGCGCCGGTCGCGGGGTTGGTGAGAGCGCCGAACGTGATGGAGGTCACCAATTCCTTTCCAGCCAAGACCGTGGCCGAGTTCATCGCCTACTGCAAGGCGAACCCCGGCAAGATCAACATGGCGTCCTCGGGCAGCGGCACTTCGGTGCACCTGTCGGGCGAGCTGTTCAAGTTCATGACCGGCTGCGACATGCTGCACGTGCCGTTCAAGGGCGCCGGCCCGGCGCTGACCGAGCTGATCGCCGGCACGGTCCACGTGCTCTTCGACAACCTGCCGTCCTCCATAGGGCACATCAAGGGCGGGAGGATCCGCGCGCTCGCCGTGACCTCGGCCGAGCCCGAGCCATCGCTGCCCGGGGTGCCTACCGTGGGCGCGACCGTGCCCGGCTACGAAGCCACGGCGTGGTTCGGCATCGGCGTGCCCAAGGGCACACCCGCCGAGATCATCACCAAGCTCAACGCCGAGACCAACCGCGCTCTCGCCGATCCGGGCATGCAGGCGCGCCTCGCGGAACTCGGCGGCAAGCCGATCGCCGGCACACCGGCCGACTTCGGCAAGGTCATCGCCGCCGAGACGGCGAAGTGGGCGAAAGTCGTCGTGTCCTCGGGCGCCAAGGTGGAATGATCCGGCTGCCCATCGCTGCCGGCTGCGCCTTGTGCGTGTCTGCGTGCTATTCAGCGCGACGCATCAAACCAGTCATTTTTTCGCCGCGGCGGTGACCCACGGCTCGAGCCGCTTGCCGAAGGCCACGATCGCTGCGAAGGGTGCACGATTCTGATCGGCGTCGCCGATTGGCGCGGCGCTTCCGAAAACCTCGCGCAGGGCGAAGGGAACGTTGATCGATTCGATGCTCAGTCCGCTGATATATCCCATGCTCCCGGATTTGGCGTCGAAACTTACCAACCGTACTTTCCCACGCACGATCGCATACCGGCTCGCGTCAGGATACTTCGCGCGCAGCACCGCCGATTCAAGACCCGCGTCCACGACGAACAGGCGGCTGTTCCGGTTCGTCTCCCATTCGACCGATTCACGCGCGTTCTTGGCGCGCGTGTCGAGCTCCTTGTCGGCTGGAAAGGCGGCAAGCTTCGCTTCGTCACGCGCCGCATACTGCGTGGCGAGCTCCAGCGAGCGACGGTACGCCGGCCCGTCGAGTTCCAGGACCAGCAGCACTTCCCGGGGAAGTTGCTTCTCGTAGCGCGCACGGCCCCGCGGATCCGAATCGATGGAGTGAGCCGAGGTGTCGAAGCCCAGCGCCTGCATCTTGGTCTTGTCGAGCCACGCGGGAGTCCCGCCGATTCCCGCGTAGCGCCAGGCATAGAATTGCGTTGCGATCGATTCCTCGTTCAGCACCCGCCAGACCAGGTTCAACGCGAGCCCGCTGTTCTCGCGGTTTCCGTACGATCGATACGGCGTGCGCAGCTCGCGCTGCGTGAGGCTCACCTTCGCCTCGGGCTCGCCGCTGCGGTTGTAGACGACGCCGAGCAGCGCCACGGCATTGGTCAGGGCGACGAGGCCCAGGCCGGCGATCACGGTGTGCGCGCGGGACCAGATCATGGGTTCGCTCCCGCCTTGAAGAGCCCTGTCCGCAGGCGTTTGAAAACGACGAGCAGCAGCACCGCGCTCAGACCGATCACGAGGAAGAAGAGGTATTTCGGCATGACCTCCCACCACCAGTCGAAGAACTTGGTGTAGAGGAAGATCACGAAGAACGTCAGGCCGGTGTTGACCACCTCGGGCCAGTGGCGCTTCGTGCCCACCCAGACCGCGGCGGCCGAGCCCGCGAAGCCGAGCACCTGATAGAAGCCCTGGATCAGCTTGTGGTCGAAATCGAGATAGCTGATCTGCCCCCAGTTGGCGAGAATCAGCATCGGCAGGAACAGCGTCAGCAGCCCGAAGATGCGATACAGCGCGGCGAATCCATCGAAGCGCCGGTGATCGAAGAGGTGCGGAACGACGAACAGCGCGATGGCCGCCGGGAAGAAATTCTCCGGCCGCTCGCCGAAATGCAGCCAGTACATGCCGGTCCAGGTTCCTGTGCGCGCCGACACGAAGGCGATGAGGCAGAGGATTCCGGCCGCCAGCAGCAGCCGCAGATCGCAGGCGTACGCGAGGAGCAGCGCCAACGCCGCCCACGGAAGCAGGGCCTTGTCGGAAGGCGTGATATTGAATATCTGCCCGAGCATGGCGATATTGAGCACGAAGCAGGCAAACGCCACCATGGCGGCGAGCTTGGTGAAGTAGCC
>JBGPTG010000339.1:0-3900 GCA_041490545.1 Gammaproteobacteria bacterium | reverse complement strand
TCAATTCACGATAGTCGGATAGAGCTTCGTGGCAATAGTCACGAGCGCGCCGAAAATGAGGATCTGCACCCCAAAGTCGATGCCGACGCCGTACGCGCTCTGGGCGCCCTGGATCATCAGCGTTCGCAGCGCGTCCACCTGGTAAGTGAGCGGGTTGAAACGCGCGACCGAGTGCAGCCAGTCCGGCATCATCTCCAGGGGATAGATCGCGTTGCTGGCGAAGAAAAGCGGCATCGTCATCACCTGGCCGATTCCCATGAAGCGTTCACGCGTCTTGACCAGGCAAGCGACGATCAGCGAGAAGGTCGAAAATACGGCCGCGCCCAGCATGACCGCTGCGACGATGCCGGCGATGGAGATCGGTTCCGCGCGCAGCTTCACCCCCAGGAGCAGTGCTAGAGCAAAGACGATCAATGCCTGGGACAAGGCTCTCACGCCCGAGGAAAGCGCGCGCCCGAGAATCAAGGCGGAGCGGGGCGCAGGGCTCACGAGGAATTTGTGCAGAATGCCGAGATCGCGTTCCCAGATGACCGACACGCCGTAGAAGATCGCGACGAACAGCACGCTCTGCGCGAGGATTCCCGGCGCCATGAAATCCAGATAGCCCATGTCGCCCGTTGGGATGGCGCGCGAGTGCGCGAAGACTTCGCCGAAAATCAGGAGCCAGAGCGTCGGCTGCACCATGCGCAACAGAAGCTCCACTGGATCGTGGCGAAGCTTTCTGACGTCGGACTCAGCAACGGCAAGGATCTGTCGGACGAAAAGCGTTGCGGACATGGTTTACTCCAGTCTCTGCATGGTGCGGCGAACCCGCTTGACGTCCCGATACGAGCCGTTTTCCGGGGCGTCGCCTTCCGTAAGTCGGATGAACACATCATCGAGCGTTGCATCCCGTCCTGCGCCTGCTTTCACCTCTGCCGGGGTTCCGATTGCCACAAGCTTGCCGCGGTGCATGAATGCTATCGTCTCGCAGAGCCGATCGGCCTCGTCCATGTCGTGCGTCGTCATGAAGACGGTCGTTCCGAACCCGTCGCGCAACTCGCGTATCCGGTCCCATACGCCGTGGCGCGCCGCCGGATCGAGCCCGACGGTCGGCTCATCGAGAAACAGCACGACCGGCCGGTTCAGCATCGATTGCGCGATCTCGAGTCGCCGGATCATGCCCCCGGAGTAGTGGCCGACGAGCCGGTCCGCCGCATCGGTGAGCTCCATGAATTCGAGCGCATCCCCGATGCGTCTGCGCCGTTCCGCGGAGTCCAGTCCATGGAGCTTCGCCGATATCAGGAGGTTCTCGTAGCCGGTGAGCTCGCCGTCCGACGACAGCATCTGCGATACATAGCCGATATGACGCCGCACCTCCCGGGGCTGACGCACGATATCGAATCCGGCGACCGATGCGGTACCCGAGGTCGGGGGAAGCAGGGTGTTCAGCATCTTGATCACGGTCGTCTTGCCGGCTCCGTTCGTGCCGAGCAGACCGAAGATGCACTTTGGCGGCACGCGGAAGCTGACGCCGTCCACCGCCGCCAATCCGTCGAAGCGGCGGACGAGACTCGAGAGCTCGACCGCCGCGCTGGCCGTCTCCTCTGCTTGAACCCGAGTCGCCATAGGTGAGGACCGTCAATCCCTTATCGAGCGTGCTTCACCGGCGAGCTCGGTCAGGGCAATCGCGAGAAGCGATGCGGTCGGAACGATTTCCAATCGAGGGTCGCGAGCGGACGGCACGCTGTCCGTGGCTGCGATTCTTCGTACCCCCGCCGCGGCGATGCGCTCCAGGGCGCCCGGCGCCATGACTGCGTGGATGAAGAGCGCGTGCACTTCGCGCGCCCCCGCTTCGAACAGCGCTTGTGCGGCCGCGGCGATCGTTCGGCCAGTGCTCGCCATGTCGTCGACGATGACACAGGCCCGGCCTCGCACTTCGCCCAGCGCCTGCAAGGCAACCGCGACATCGTCGCGCGGACGGGTCTTGACGATCAGGGCAAGCGGCGCAGCGAGCGCGGTCGCGTAACGCTGTGCACGCTTCACGCCGCCCGCGTCGGGCGAGACGACCACGAGGTCGGCAAGGTGCCAGCCTTGGACTGCGGGCAGCATCAGCTCGTCGGCTGTCAGATGCTTGAGCGGCATCTCGAATGCGCTCTCCAGAGCCGGCGAGTGCAGCTCCAGCGCGACGACGCGATCGATGCCTGCGCCGGCGAGGATGCGCGCCGCGACTTGCGCCGAGCGCGCCTCGCCGGAGCGGCTGCGTACGTCCTGGCGCGCATAGCCGAAATAGGGAATCACCGCCGTGATCCGGGCGGCGTCGGCGGCGCGCGCAGCGTCGGCGAGAAGCGCGAGCGTCATGAGGCGCTCGTTCGTCGGCGCCGAAGTCGGCTGAACGATGTACAAGTCCATTCCCCGAACGTCGCCTTCTATGCGGACGTGCGTCTCCCCGTCTGCGAACGCCGCGATGGCAGCCGGGATCATTTCCGCTCCCGCCCTTTGCGCAACCTCGCGCGCGAGTTCCGGGTGCGCGTCCCCGGCTATGAGGGCGATGTTCTTCATGGTTGCGATCCTGACGGGCCGATTCGTCCTCCGGCGGCAGAATGTTCGTTCTGCAGCTGACTGTGGACTCAGGTGAAATTCTGAACTTCCATGCAGCGCCCGACTTGATCCAGGTCAAGCGTGGCGGGGCGGTCCGCAAAAGATCACGATCCCGCCGCCAGATCCGGTTCGCCGCAGCGCGCGAGGATTTCGGCGCGCGCACGGTTCCTAAGAGCAACCGCCGCCCCCCAATCCTTCCCTTGCGGCCGAAGGAGCGGACCCGCGAGGATCTGGATCAGGCCCCGCCGCGGGAACCAGTCCCCGTCGCGCAAGATCGAGCGCGTGCCGCGGACCGTCACCGGCAGAACGGGCAGGCCGGCGCCAGCGCTCGTGACGAAAGCGCCCATGTGGAACGGCAGCAGGCCGGGCGCGCGCGTGAACGTGCCTTCGGGAAAGAACACGAGCGATTCACCGCGCCCGGCGAACCGGGACAGCTCGCGCGAATCGCGCACGCTGCGCTCGGTGTCGGCACGCTCGACGAAGCGCGCGCCGAGCGCGCGCAGCAACGGTCCGGCAACAGCGTGCTCGCCCAGCTCGCGCTTGGCGACGAAGCCGAAGCCTTCGGGCAGCGTTGCGAACAACACGATGGCGTCCAGATAGCTCGAGTGATTGGCGACGACGATGACCGGCTCCAGCGGAAAATTCTCAAGCCCGCGCATCAGGATGGGTAATCCGGAAGCGCGCAGGAGCGCGCGCGCCAGAGAACGCACGGCGCGCCGGCGCCAGGCGCGGCGCGGCAGCAGCAGGGCGGCGAACGCCGAGAGCCCCAGCGCGGAGAACAGCGCCCACAGATAGCCGGCGTACAAGGCGTCGACGGCTGCGCGCACCGCGCGCCGCAACCGCCCGCGCGCAATGCTCCAGAGGAATGCGGCTCGCTGCCGCCACGCCGCCGTTCGCCCCGTGCCGATCAGGCCGCGCTCGTACGCGTCGCGGCTGGCGGCGCGACGGATCTTGCCGCTCGAAGTCTTGAGCACCGTATGCGGCGGCGCGAGCACGATCTCGTCGGCGGGTGCGCCCAGCAGCTTCAGCGCCAGCTCGGCGAGCGCCGAGCGCAGTTGCTCCTGCCGCTCGTGCTCGGCGACTCGGGTTTCGGCGAGGACCACGACCTTTTCGGTTCCGGAAACCAGATCGGCGACGCCGAACACGGCGACGCAGCCCTTGCGTATCCCGGCGAGATTTCCGGCGGCCTCCTCCAGTTCGTAGGGATGCACGTGCTGGCCGCCGCGGATGATGACGTCCTTGGCGCGGCTGGTGAGGTAGATCTCGCCGCCCGCCAGGTATCCAAGGTCGCCCGTATCGAGCCAGTCTCCGTCGAACAAG
>JBGPTG010000338.1:0-3912 GCA_041490545.1 Gammaproteobacteria bacterium | reverse complement strand
AGGTATTTCATGCCGCAGTCGGGCGCGACGATGATGTCTTCGGCACGAACGTAGGGCAGCGCGCGGCGGATGCGCGCGGCGACCGCCTGCGGCGTTTCCACGGTCATGTCGTTCAGGTCGATGACCCCGAGAATGACTTTCTTTCCCGGCAGCGTCTTGAGCACCGCGCAGTCGAGGTTCGACTGCGCCGTCTCGATCGAAACCTGCTTGCAGCTGCAGCCGGCGAGCTCGGAAAGGAACGAATAGCCGCTCGGCCGGCTGTGGATCACCGCGGCGTAACCGAAGCAGATGTGCACGGCGGTCGTGCCTTCGATGCCTTCGAGCGCGCGGTTCAACGCCTTCAAGCCGTACTGGCGCGCCTTTTCCGGCCGCGCCTGCATGTACGGCTCGTCGATCTGCACGATGTTGGCGCCCGCGGCAAAGAGATCGCGGATCTCCGCGTTCACCGCGGCCGCGTAGTCCATCGCCGCCTCTTCGTCGGAGGGGTAGAACTCGTTCTGCGCCTGCTGGCTCATGGTGAAAGGCCCCGGCACGGTCATCTTCACCGCCTTTTTTGTGTGCGCACGGAGGAACTTGAGATCCTCGACTTCGACGGCGTGCCTGCGACGTATCCTGCCGACGACCCGAGGCACCGGGTTGGGGTGCCCCGAGCGGTCCAGCGCCGATCCCGGGTTGTTGATGTCCACGCCCTCGAGCGCGGTGGCGAAGCGGTTCGAATAGCTCTCGCGGCGGATTTCGCCGTCGGTGACGATATCCAGGCCCGCTTCCTCCTGCGCGCGGATCGCGAGCAGCGTCGCGTCGGCCTGCGCCTCGGCGAGGAAGGGCTCCGGTATGCGCCAGAGTTCCCGCGCGCGCACGCGCGGCGGGAAGCGCCCGGCGAGTTTCTTCCTGTCGATGAGCCACTCCGGCTGCGGGTAACTGCCGACCAGCGTGGTCGGAAACAAAACGTTCATGGCTTCAGCCCTTGGAACAGCTTCTCCCGCCCGAGCTTGATCCCCGGCTTGCCGTCGTAGAGAAAGATGTCGGCGGTGGCGAAGGTGTCGTTGAAATTTTCCGGGATGAAGCTGCCGGTGCCGACCACGTCCACGGGCGCGCGGCTGTTTGCGAACATCTTGCACTTGAACATGTTGAATCCCGACGAGCCGACGATCCGGCAGGCGTTGAACCCGTTCGCATCCAGGGTTTGCCGCAGCTGGATCACCGCAGCGACCGAGACGCCGGTGCCGAACAGCACCTTGCGCACGCGGTCCTTGACGATGTTGAGACTATCCGCGTCAAAGGCCTCCTCGCCCATGACGTAGCGCACCGCCTCGTACTCGTTGGGCACGTGCAGCCAGTTGACCACGATCTCGGTGGATTTTTCGTAGTCGAGCCCTTCGGCGTAACGCTCGCCGTGCGTGTCGATGCGCAGCGCGAGCTGCCGCGCGCCGCTCTCGTTCCCGGGCACCATGTCGTGGTACCACCAGCGGCAGACTTCCAGTGCGTCGGAATATTCGCGACCGTAGTAGTCGATCAGCACCGTGAGGTTTTCCCTGGGGTGCGTCTCTACGTACATCTGCGCGGCGCGCAGGGTCGAGCCGGCGTAGCCGACGATGGCGTGCGGCATGGTGCCCACGCCCTTTTCCTGCCCGTAGAAGTGCGCGGTGAGATCCTGCGAAGAGCCGATGAAGCCGGTCGCGCCGCCCAGCTTCGCCATGCGGCTGCCCACCGACGCGCCGTAGGCGGCGAGCAACGACAGGTCGTCGCCCGGCGAGTGCCGCGCGTGCATGTCGATGAACGCCGCCTTTTTCAGGTTCATCGCCATCTTGTAGGCGTTGTACGCGGAGACGCAGGCGACGCCGACGCGCTGCAGGATCAGGGTTTCGAGCTCGACCAAGGCGGCGAACGAGCCGGTGTAGGTGAAGAGCGCCTTCTGGTCGGGGACGAAGGCGCCTTCCTCGTAGAGGCGAGTGACCTTCAGCGGCTCGACCTTGGATGAATAGTAGGTGCGCAGCACGTCGACGGCGGGATTCACCGCGCAGATCACGCCGCGGCGCAGGAACACGCCGTAGGTGACGCTGCGGTCGCCGAATTTCTCGACGATGCCGCGCGACTTGGTGAAATACTTGTCGGTGCGGCGCTTGAGGTACTCGAGCTTCTCGGCCGGCATCGATTCGACGGGCTTGTTCATGGCGGGCAACTCCTGGCGGGCGGCTGCGCCCGCGGCGAAGGGAGAAATTCTATCAGGCCCTATCCGACGCGAGGCCGGCGATGTGGCGCGGGCCGTTTTCGCGTGCTAACGTGGGCCATGCGCGTCTTCGTCTGTTGCATCGCTGCGGCGCTCGCCCTCCCGGGCTGCGCGCTCAGGGTTTCGTCGGCGACGGGCTCCGCCGGCTCCGTCGCCGGCTCCCAGGTGAGCGTCTCCAGCGGTTCGCTTCTGGGCAACGCCATCATCGTCGGCGTCATGGCTGGCGACGGAGTCCAGTACTACCGCTTCGGCCCGGACGGCAAGACCCAGGTGCACTCGCCCGAGATGGATCCCACGCGCAAGATCAACGTCCAGGACTGCACCCGGCCGATCGACAGGAGCGCGGGCAACCTGATGTGCCGCTAGTATAATCACGCGTACTTCCGCAGCGGTCGCAGCGCGGTCAATCAATTCGAGAGATCTCATGATTCATTTCGTGGTGCACGAGGAGGGCGACGGCGTCGGCGTCGTCGTGGTCGAAGGCGTGAAGGCGGGCGAGGAGCTGGTCGGCTGGATCATGGAAGGCGACAAGGAGATCCGGATGGTCGCGAAGAGCGACATCCCGATCGGGCACAAGCTGGCGCTGAAGGACTACAAGCCCGGCGACACGGTGATCAAGTACGGGGTGGACATCGGCAAGGTGGTGGCGCCGATCGCGCGCGGCGAGCACACGCACGTGCAGAACCTCAAGACCAAGCGGTGGTAGAGAGAGGGATGAGCATGGACCTTTCGAAAGCAGGCTTCCGGGGCTACAAGCGCGAGAACGGTCGCGTCGGCGTGCGCAACCACGTCCTCATCCTGCCGGTCGACGATCTGTCGAACGCCGCCGCCGAGGCGGTGGCGAACAACATCAAGGGCGCGCTCGCGATTCCGCATCCCTACGGGCGGCTGCAATTCGGCGCCGACCTGGATCTGCATTTCCGCACCCTGATCGGCACCGGCTGCAACCCGAACGTCGCCGCCGTGGTGGTGATCTGCATCGAGGACGGCTGGGCGAAGAAAGTCGCCGACGGCATCAGCGCGACCGGCAAGCCGGTGTCCTACTTCGGCATCGAGCAGCACGGCGATCATGACACCATCCTGCGCGCCTCAAAGGCGGCGAAGGAATACGTGCAGTGGGCTTCCGAACTGCGCCGCGAAGAGCGGCCGCTGAAGGACCTGTGGGTCTCGACCAAATGCGGCGAGTCGGACACGACCTCGGGTTGCGGCGCCAATCCCACGGTGGGCAACGCGTTCGACAAGCTCTATCCGCACGGCGTGACGCTGGTATTCGGCGAGACCACGGAGCTGACGGGCGGCGAGCACTTGGTCGCGGCGCGCTGCCGTAACGACGAAGTGAGGAAGAAATTCCAGTTCATGTTCGACCGCTACCAGGCGGTGATCGAGCGTCACAGGACGAGCAACCTCATGGATTCGCAGCCGACCAAGGGCAACATCGAGGGCGGCCTCACCACGATCGAGGAAAAGGCGCTGGGCAACATCCAGAAGATCGGCCGCAAGTGCATGGTCGACGGCGTGATCGACAAGGCAGAGGCGCCCACCGGGCCGGGGCTGTGGTTCATGGATTCGTCCTCGGCTGCCGCCGAGATGGTGACGCTGCTGGCCGCGAGCGGCTTTGTCGTTCACCTGTTTCCGACGGGCCAGGGCAACGTGATCGGCAATCCTATCCTTCCGGTGATCAAGCT
>JBGPTG010000337.1:0-3915 GCA_041490545.1 Gammaproteobacteria bacterium | reverse complement strand
GCGGACAAAGCCGCGTAAAGCCGCTCTGAAACAGGTTCGCGCCCACGAACGCGGTGAACCAGAGGAAATGCTTGCTCACGAATACGGGGCTCGCTTCCACGCCGAGCAAGGGGAGAGCAGCACGAAAGCACCTGCGAATATGCGTACGAGACGTTCGGTTGTCATGGATGTCTCCTCTTACAGTGCGCTACTTCAGGCGTTGTCCGCGGCTGTCGTACACCTCGACCGCCACAGGGAAGGCCGGGCGCACGCTCTGCGTCACGGTGCAGAATTCCTCGAACTGGGCGAGGGCCTGGTCCAGGTGCTGCAGCGCGTCCGCGGGCGTGCCGAGTGTGAGCCGCACGCTTACCCGCTGCACGCGCAGGCGGTTCTGCTCGTTGCGTCCGACCGTCGCCTCGGCCGAGGCACGGATCGGCTCGGGCGACTGCTTGAACTTCTTCAGCGCGAAAAGCAGGCTGTCCGCCAGGCAATTTCCCACCGCGGCAACGAGGAGCTGCACCGGGGAAGGCCCCGCGCCCTGCCCGAGCGGCGCGGGCTCGTCGGACACCAGCACCGGGATGTCCGGCGAGAACTGCACGGCGAAACGATAACCCGCCTGCTGCCTGAGTTCGACGCTCACATTATTCTGCACGGGCCCTCCATGGCTGCCATGTTGGGCGAGCAAGGGCTGCCGTGTTTTGATCTAACTCAAGTCCGCCGCAGGCAGGCCCCGGTCGGCCCGCCCCTGACCCAGGTCAGGGTCTCAGCCGCCGTTGTCGGTAGGCTCGGCGCATCGTTGCTGGAACCTGCCGATCAACCCGTGTTTGACGGGGATCAATATGGCACCTGCGATCGGCGCCAGACTGACCGACATGTCGAATCCCGAAACGAAGCTTCTCACTTATACGGTGCGCACGCGCCGCATAGACGCGCTCGGCAGCGAGGCGTCGTGCAAGGAAGCGCGCATCACGCTCGATACCGGCATGCCGGGCCGCAGCGACGCCTTCAATCCGGCAGAGCTGCTGCTCGCCGCGCTGTCGGCATGCATCATCAAGGGCATCGAGCGCATCGCGCCGATCATCAAGTTCGACTTCCGCGGCGCCGAAGTGCGGCTCAGTGGCGTGCGACAGGATGCGCCGCCGAAGATGGCGCGTATCGATTACGAGATTCTCGTCGACACCGACGAGTCGGAGCACAAGCTCGAGCTGCTGCACCAGAACGTGCGCAGCTACGGAACCGTTTTTAACACCGTGGCGCCGGGAACCGCGCTCGCCGGGACGCTTCGCCGGCGCACGCAAGCCGATTGACATGGCAGGTAGCCAGGGGTGGGATATGACGACCCGATTCACGCAGGCGGCAGACGAGGTGGCGGGCGGGCATCGGATTGATTCGCGAAGGCGTTCCTGATGCCGCAAAAGCGTTCGGGTCCCTGGCGCTTGCGGCAACGACCTCCAGGGCGCTCGATGCCAAGACCAAGGAGCTGATGGCCCTGGCGATCGGCATCGCGGTGCACTGCGAGGGCTGCATCGCCTACCACACGATTGAAAATGGCACACACAATGGAGCATTGCGATCGGCCGTGGTGGAAGCGACCTCCGGTGTGGCTCGTCGCCATAGCCGCGGTGCTGCTGCTCGTCGTGGCCGTGATCGAACAGACCGACCAACGAGCGACCGCGATGCTCTACAGCACATTTCTCGATCAGCTCGAGGCCGGCAACGTTGCAAGCGTCAGCTTCAAGGGAACGGAGATCACCGGACGCTTGAAACATCCTCTGGAGAATTCGCCGTCCAGCGGTACGGCGCAGAGCGAATCGTTTCGTACCCATGTCCCGGACTTCGGCGATCCCGCGTTGATCCCGGAGTTGCGCAAACAGCATGCGGTGATCGACGTGACTTCGCCATCGGCATGGACTTGGCTGCTCGGCCGCGTGCCCTGGCCGATGTTGATCTTTGTCGGTGTGATACTCATCGCCGGCTTCATCAGGCTCGTCCGCCGAGGGAAGGGGCAATCGGGTCCCGCAGGGCCTGCCATGCCAATGCATGGAATGATGGGACTCGTGTCAGGTCTCTTCGGGAAGCAGCCTCCCGCCGCGAGCCCGTCGACGCGTGAAGGCGACGAGCCGAAGAATCATTAGCACCCTCCGACCCTTGACATGGATCAACTCGCCGGCAGCCGTACTGAGTAGATTCGAACAGCATCCATTGAGGCCGTCATGACCCTTATTCGCGCAGAACGTCTCGTCAAGACCTATCGGACCGGCGAAGTCGAAGTGCTCGCGGTAAGGGGCGTCGATTTCGCGATCGAACCGAAGTCCTTCGTCGTTTTCGTCGGCCCTTCGGGCAGCGGTAAAAGCACCCTGCTCAACATGATCGGCTGTCTCGATCATCCGACCAGCGGAAAGCTTACGGTTTTCGACACGGACGTCAGTTCACTGGATCGACGCGCCGCAGCGAACTTCCGTGGGAAGCATATCGGCTTCGTCTTCCAGGACTTCAATCTGATCCCGGTTCTCACCGTCTACGAGAACATCGAGTATCCGCTCATCATGGTGCAGGACTGGCCGGAAGAGAAGCGACGCAAGCAGGTGACGCGGCTGCTGGAGGCGGTAGGCATGTCCGCCCAGGCGGGCAAGCGCCCGGACCAGATCTCCGGCGGTCAGAAGCAGCGCGTGGCGGTCGCCCGCGCGCTCGCGACCAACGCGCAACTGGTGCTCGCCGACGAGCCGACCGCCAACCTCGATCACGACACGGCCTACCGGATCATCGAGCTGATGAAAAAGATGCGCGACGAATTCGGCACCACTTTCGTGTTCTCGACCCACGATCCCAAGATCATGGGCGAGGCCGAAGTCATTTTCACGCTCGAAGACGGCCGGATCCGCAAGCCCGCGGATAAGACCGCGGAAAAGACAGAGGCGCTCCATGCTTAACGTCCTGAAAATCGCGGTCAGGAACCTCGCGCGCTTCGGCCGGCGCACGCTCCTGACTTCTTCGCTCATCACGCTCGGCATCGCCGGTGTGCTGTTGTTCGTTGCCGTTTCCGGATCGTTCAAGAGCATCATGATCGGTCAGTTCACCGATTCGATGCTGGGGCACCTTGAGGTGCATCGCAAGGGCTATGTCGCCTCGATCGACAGTCTTCCGCTGAACCTCAACATGCCGGCCGCGATGGTCGGGAAGGTCGAGCAGGTGCTCGGCAAGATGGATGCCGTCGAAGCCTACTCCGAGCGAATCAAGCTCGGCGCCATGTTCAGCAATTTCACCGAGACCACCACCATGCGCGTGAACGGCGTGGACCCGGCAAGGGAAATCGCGACAACGCCCTTGCTCCCCGGACGCCTGGTCGGCGAGAAGCGAGCCGGGCCGGTGCTCAAGCCCGGCGAGGTCCTCATTCCAGAGCTGATCGCCCGCGGCATGAAGGTGAAGGCGGGAGATACCGTGGTTCTGGTCGCGACCAACCGCGACGGCTCGGTCAACGGCAAGACCTTCACCGTGGGCGGCGTGATGCAAAGCGCATCAGGACCGAGCGGCAAGGACGGCTATATCACCATCGACGACGCGCGCTCCCTCCTGCGCATGAAAGAGGCCGAGGTGAGCGAAATCGCGATTCGCCTCAAGAATCCGGCGCAGCTCGATGCCGTCTATGCGCAATTGTCGAAGGAGCTGTCGGCCATCGCGGGCGCCGGTGCGGGCGGCGGAATGGGCGCAGGCAGCGGCGACAAGCAGCCGCCCGCCGGGAAGGGCGGTGGAGCGGGCGGACTCGAGGTACACACCTGGGCAGACCTCTCGCCATTTTCGAGCATCGTGCGCATGATCGATCTGCTCGCGGTGTTCATCAAGATCATGATGGTGTCGATCGTCCTGATCGCCGTCATGAACGTCATGGTGATGGCGGTCTACGAGCGCATCCGCGAGATCGGCACCATTTCGGCGATC
>JBGPTG010000336.1:0-3923 GCA_041490545.1 Gammaproteobacteria bacterium | reverse complement strand
TTACGCTCGGCGTGGCCATCGTGCTCGAGAATCTCGCGCTGTTTTTCTGGAAATCCGACACGCGCACGATCGAGACCGCGTACACCTTCACCATGGTGCCGATCGGCGGTGCGCTGATCGCGTTACCAAAACTGGTCGCGTTCGCCGGCGCCCTCGCCGCCACCGCGGTGCTGCTCGCGATCATCACCAGGACCGACCTGGGCAGGGCGATCCGCGCCTGCGCGAAGGAGCGCCAGGGCGCGAGGCTCGTCGGCATCGACGTCGAGCACGTCTTCGCCATGAGCTTCGGCATCGGGCTCGCCTGTCTCGGCGCGGCGGCGTGTTTCCTGCTGCCCGCGTACTACGTCAACCCCCAGGTCGGCAACGGCTTCGTGCTGATCGCCTTCACCGTTGTTGTCCTGGGCGGCATGGGCAGCTTCGCCGGGGCGCTCGCCGGGGGCTTCCTCATCGGCGTGGTTGAATCGCTCGGCGGGCTCTGGCTCGGGGAGTCGCTCGGCCAGATCGGCATCTTCCTCATCTTCATCGCGGTGCTGCTCTTCCGGCCGCAGGGCCTCTTCGGCGCGCGCGCATGAGAGACCTCGTTCTCATCGCGCTCTTCACGGTCGCGGTGCTGCTCCTCCCGCTGTTCGTCACCTCCGGGTTTCTCCTCAACCTGGTCGTCATGACGCTCTACCTTGCGCTCCTCGGCCAGGCCTGGAACATCCTCGGCGGCTTCGGCGGCCAGTTTTCCTTCGGCCATGCGGTGTTCTTCGGCACCGGCGCCTACGCCATGGCGGTCCTGCAGGTGAAGCTCGGCCTGAACGCCTGGGTGGCGCTTCCCGCCGCGCTCGCGCTCGGCGCTGCAGTCGGGCTGCTCGTCGGCGCGCTGTCGTTCCGCTACGGACTGAAAGGTTCCTACTTCGCGCTCGTCACGCTCGCCTTCGCCGAGGTGTTCCGCATCCTCGCCAACACCTTCCAGTTCACCGGCGCGGGCGTCGGCATCCAGATCCCGCTGCGCGACAGCGCCGCCGACATGCAATTCGCAGGCCGCGCGGGTTTTCTCTACACGATCCTCGCGCTGTGCGTCGCGGGACAGCTCGTCGCGTTGTGGCTGCGGCACTCGCGCTACGGCGCCTGGCTGCAGGCGGTGCGCGACAACGAGGAGTCCGCGGCGGCGCTCGGGGTCGATGTCTTCAGGGTCAAGCTCGTTGCGATCGCGATTTCGGGCGCGCTCATGTCGGCGGGCGGCGCCTTCTATCTGCAGTACTTCCGCTACGTCGATCCGCATATCGCCTACGGCCCGGCGATCTCGGTCGAAGCGCTGCTCGCCGCGATCGTCGGCGGCATGGGCACGGTGTTCGGCCCGCTGCTCGGCGCGGCGGCGCTGCACGCGCTCGGCGAGGCGACGCGCAGCCTGATGCAGAACGCCCCCGGAGTGAACCTCATCGCCTACGGCGTCCTGCTAGTTCTGATCGTCATGTTCCTGCCGCGCGGCATCATGGGCCTGTTTGGACGCAAATGAGCGGACGCAAGAGCTGATGCTTCAAGTCGATAGACTTTCGCTCCGTTTCGGCGGCCTGAGAGCCGTGAACGACGTATCGCTCGCCGTCGAAGCGAGCCGCATCTCGGCGCTCATCGGTCCGAACGGCGCGGGAAAATCCACGCTCTTCGCGCTGCTGTCCGGATTTCTCCGCCCCGACTCGGGCTCGGTGAACTTTCTGGGGCAGGACATCACGGGGCTCGCGCCGCACCACGTCTGCCGCCTGGGGATGACCCGCACCTTCCAGATCGTGCAGCCTTTCTCAGGGCAGACGGTGCGAGAAAACATCGCGGTCGGGGCGCACTTGCACGAGCGCGACCGCCGCCGCGCTCTCGAGCGCGCGGAGGCCGTGGCCGGCCGAGTCGGGCTCGCGCCGCAGCTCGACAAGCTCGCCGCCAGCCTCACGATCGCGGGCCGCAAGCGCCTGGAGCTGGCGCGCGCCCTCGCCACCGAACCGAAGCTCCTGCTGCTCGACGAGGTGCTCGCCGGTCTCAATCCGCAGGAGATCGGCGAGATGATTCCGGTGATCCGGTCCTTGAGCGAAACCGGTGTCACGGTCTTCATGATCGAGCACGTCATGCAGGCCGTGATGAACCTGGCCGAATGGGTGTGGGTCATCTCGCAGGGCGAGCTGATCGCTCAAGGGTCGCCCGCGCAGGTGACGCACGATCCCGGAGTCATCGAGGCCTATCTTGGCCACGGCACTGCCGCGCGACTGCTTGAGGCCGCCACCGTCCGGGCCGGCGATGGCTGACATCCTGCTCGAGATCCGCGGCCTGCGCTCAGGCTACGGCGCCGTCGAAGTGCTGCGCGGCATCGACTGCGAGATCCGCCCGGGCGAGATCGTCGCGCTCCTCGGCTCGAACGGCGCGGGCAAGTCCACGCTCAACAACACCGTCTGCGGCCTCTTGCCCGCCTCGGCCGGACGCGTCGTCTTCGACGGCGAGGACATCACCCGCGCACGAACCACGCGCGTCGTCGCGGCGGGACTCATCCAGATACCCGAGGGCAGGCGCATCTTCCCCAACCTGACGGTGCGCGAGAACCTCGAGCTCGGCGCCTACCTGCGCGGCAAGGCGAACCGCGCGCGCAACCTCGAGCGCTCGCTCGTCCTGTTTCCGCGCCTCGCCGAGCGCATGGCGCAGCGCGCCGCGACGCTCTCGGGCGGCGAGCAACAGATGCTCGCCATCGGGCGCGGGCTGATGGCCGAGCCCAGGCTCCTGATTCTCGACGAGCCTTCGCTCGGCCTTGCGCCGCTGCTCGTCGAGGAGCTTTTCGCTTTCATCAAGCGTCTGAACGGCGAGGGGCTGGCGATCCTGCTCGTCGAGCAGAACGTCGGCCAGTCGCTAGCGATCGCACACCGCGCGTATGTGCTGGAGAACGGCGCGATCCGTTTCCAAGGGACGCCCGGCGAATTGCTGCATAATCCTGACCTGAAGCGCGCCTATCTCGGTGTCTAAATGCCCGCTCCGCAAACCCTCGCCCAGAAAATCGTCGCCCGCGCCGCCGGGCGCGCGGCGGTGAACCCGGGCGAGATCGTCACCTGCAAGGTCGACCTCGCCATGTTCCACGATTCGAGCGGCCCGCGGCGCCTGCAACCCATGCTCGAGCGCCTTGGCGCGAAGGTCTGGGACCCCGACCGCGTCGTCCTCATCACCGATCACTTCCTGCCCGCCGACGACGAGGAAAGCCGCGCGATCCAGCGCGTGACGCGCGAATGGGTGCGGACGGTCGGCGTGAAGAACTTCTACGACGGCATCGGCATCTGCCACGTCGTGCTTCCGGAAAAAGGCCACCTGCGGCCGGGGATGTTCGTCGTCGGCGGCGACAGCCATTCGCCCACCGGCGGCGCGTTCGGCGCCTACATGTTCGGCATCGGCGCGACCGAGATGCTCGGCGTCGTGGTGACGGGCGAGATCTGGCTGCGCGTTCCCGAGACGATCCTGCTCGACTGGCGCGGCCGCCTGCCGGACGGCGTGACGGCGAAGGACATGATGCTGTTTCTCGCCGGCAGGTTCGGCCTGGACGGCGCGCAGTACCAGGCGGTCGAGTTCGGCGGCGAAGCGATATCAGCGCTGCCCATGCAGGAGCGCATGACGCTCGCCAACATGTGCGCCGAGATCGGGGCGCAGACCGGGCTCATCGCGCCGGACGAGGTGACGCGCGGCTACCTTCGTTCCGCCGGCGTGCGGGAAATCGAAACCGACGGCTGGCGCACCGACCCGCAGGCGCCGCTTCGCGAGCGCCACGACTTCGACGCCGCTTCGCTCGTGCCCCAGGTTGCCGCGCCGCACAGCCCGGCGAACGCGCGGCCCGCGTCGGAGTTCGCAGGAACGCGCGTCGATGTCGCCTACATCGGCGCCTGCACCGGCGCGAAACTCGAGGACCTGCGCATGGCCGCGCG
>JBGPTG010000335.1:0-3939 GCA_041490545.1 Gammaproteobacteria bacterium | reverse complement strand
GGGCGCCCGTAGCCGACGCCGAAGTAAGGCGCGGCCTTGTTGAAATCCACTTGCGCGTCGAGCGCGGCCACGTCCGTGGCGTTGTAGGTGACGTCGTTGATGACGTAGGTGGTGCCGGTCGGCTTGCCCTTGAGCGTCAGCTTGTTGCCGTTGAACATCGCACCCGCGCTGATGCGGAAATTGCCGGCGAACGGGAACCAGTCTCCGAGCAGCGACGCCGTCTGCAGCTTCAACTTCATGTCGTACTGGATATTGTCCTGGGTGCTCGTCTGCGTGCGGTTGTAGCTGTCCACATTCAGCCGCACCGCGGCGCGTTCGCTCAGGGCGTGGGCGAGCTCGACGCCGCCGCCGAGCGTACCGGCGCGAATGCCGACCGACGTGTCCGCCGGAGCGGCTCCGGGCAGAACCAGAAGCGGGATCAACGCGACGCTTGCAAATAGTTTCCGCATGACTTCCTCCTGTTGGACGCCAGACGCTGAATATAGCCCCGGCGCGTGAAAACGCAAAATCCCCGCTCGGTACGACTCAATCCGCGGTCGCTCCGGTCTTGCGGATCACCTTGCCCCAGCGCTCGACCTCCGAGCGCATCAGGTTCGCGAGGCCCTGCGGCGCGGTGCCGATCGGCTGGAAGTAGAGCCGCAGCATCTTCTCGCGCACATCCTCGCTGCGAAGGATGGCGAGGAGCTCGCGGCTCAGCCGGTCCACGATCGGTTTCGGGGTCTTTGCCGGCGCGACAACCCCCTGCCACGCCGTGGAAACGATCTGCGGATAGCCCAGCTCGGCGAGCGTCGGGTATTCGGGCAGCACGATGCTGCGCACGCTCGTCGTCACCGCCAGCGCCTTCAAGCGTCCCGCCTGCACCAGCGGCATCGCCGTCGCCGGAACGACGAAACCCGCGGAGATCTGTCCGGTAAGTATCGCGGTGTTGACCTGCGGGCTTCCCGGATAGGGAACGTGGACGATGTCCAGGCCCGCCGCTTCCTTGAACAGCTCCATGGTGAGATGCGAGGCGCTGCCGTTGCCGACCGAACCGTAGTTGAGCTTGCCCGGCTGCGATTTGACGAGCGCGACCAGGTCCTTCACCGAATCGACGTTCAATTTCGGATCGACCACCAGCAGGTTCGGGCTCGCGGCGACGAGGCTCACCGGCGCGAGGTCCCTGAACGGGTCGTAATCGAGTTTCCTGTAGAGCACCGCGTTCACCGCGAGCGGTCCGGGGATCGAGAGCCCGAATGTATAGCCGTCGGGTGCCGCCCTGGCGACCATGCCGGTGCCCAGATTGCCGCCCGCGCCGGGGCGGTTTTCCACCACCACCGGCTGGCCGAGCGCTTGCGGCAATTTCTCCGCGAGAATGCGCGCGATGAGATCGGGCGAGCTGCCGGCGGGGAAGGGGACGATCAGATGGATCGGCCGCGACGGCCAGTCTTGCGCGGCTGCGCTGGCGGCGCAAACAAGCGCAATTGTGAGGACGGTCAGGATTCGTCTCATCAGGCGTTGCGTCGAAACATCGAAATCAGGGTGTCGTAGTCGGCGTGCGAGCCGATCCAGTACCACACGATGACTTCACCGGACCGGATCCCGACGGCACGCCAGCCCAGACCAATGCGTACCGAATATATCGATTCGGTCGCGTGAATCTGCTTGAACTGGAGGCCCGGGTGGCCGGGATTTTCCCGCCAGATCCGATATGCGGTCCTGGCGCGCTGCTGGACCTGATCAGGAAGGTTGCGATAAGCCTTCCAGAAAGCGTCAGTGGCCCGGGAAATCACTATCCTGATTCAACGGCGTGCTCTTGCCATTAGCGTACGCCTTGAGCGCCTCCTTCGCGAGGGCCGACAGGACGTCCTGCGACTTCGAGAAAGCTTCGTCCCATCTCCGTTCCGAGGAAATTTCGTCAAGGACAATTGCCGCAAGCGCGTCCTGCTGCTCGGGTGGCAGCTTTGTCGCGACTTCAAACGCCTTTTCGAGCAGTTTCGTCATGGAGTGCAGTCCCCCAGCCTAGGCGGCCGGCGCCTCCGCCGGCCAAGCTCCGCCTCGATCTCGGCGTGCGCGGCACGCAGGCGCTGCTCGTTCTTGAAGTAGCGGTCGCTCGGTTTGGGACCGAGCTGCCACGGTCCAGTCGCCTTCATCCGGTCAAGCGCGCGCAGCACGGCACGTCCATAGGCGGTGAGCTTCGACGCAGCGCCCGCGTCTCGTTCGCGCGTGCGGCGCCCATTCGATCTTCGTGCCGTGGTGGCGGTCATGATTGCGTCCGGGTTGGAATTTATCCCGGAAATTGTACCACCGCTGAATTGACAAACGCCCCCCGGTGGAAGCGGGCAGTGGAAACTACCGATGCTTGTTCAGAAACGTCGTCAGCGCCCGCGTGAACGCCGCCGGCTGCTCGATGTTCGACAGGTGCGACGCCGAAGGGATCACCACGAGCTGCGATCCGGGCATCGCGGCGTGGATCTCGCGCGACATCTCCGGCGGCGTGCCCGCGTCCTGCTCGCCGACGATGACGAGCGTCGGACACTCGATCTCCTTCAGGCGATCGGTCAGGTTGATCTGCGGAATCGCGTGGCAGCAGCCGGCGTAGCCTGCCGCCGGCGTTCCGCGGATCTGCGCGCCGACGCGCGCCGTCACCTCGGGATGGCTTTTGCGGAACGGCTCGGTGAACCAGCGCCCGAGCGTCGCCTCGACCAGCGCCTCCATGCCTTTTTCCTGCACGGTCTTGATGCGCGCCTGCCACATCGGCGCGGCCTCGGGCGGGTAGCGGCTGGTGGTGTCGGCGAGCACCAGGGTCGCGAACGTTCCGGGAAATTTCAGCGCGAAAGCCTGGCCGATCATGCCGCCCATCGACAGGCCCACCCAGTGGCAGCGCTCGACGCCGAGCGCCTGGAGGAGGCCGTGCACGTCGTAGGCGAGCATATCCAGCGTGTACTCGCCCGCGGGCGCGTCGCTCCTGCCGTGGCCGCGGGTGTCGAAGCGCAGCACCTTGAAGCTGCGCTTGAGCACCGCCGCCTGCTCGTCCCACATCGACGAATCGCAGGCGAGCGAATGGCTCATCGCGAGCCACGGTCCTTCGCCCTCCACCGTGTAGTTCAGTTCGATGCCGTTGGTCTTGATTTTCATCGCCGCTCCCGCAATTCCCGCCCGGCGCATTCTACTGATCTTTACCAAAGCTCGTGACATGGAACGCCTTGGTGCCGTCATGCCCGCGGAAGCGGGCATCCAGGGTCGGGCTGGGTCCCCGTCCCCGATGGATTCATTCGGGGACAGGCCCCCGCGGGGACGACGAAGGTATGTCATGCGGTTACGTAATTTTCAACAATCCACGTCTCTTGCCTCCTGCCACCCAACATGGGCAATATGTCGGTCTTCGCGGCCGCGGCGCCACCACATCCGGCAACAACAATGTCAGCAATGAAGAAAGCCCTCATCACCGGCATCACCGGGCAGGACGGCGCCTACCTCGCCGAGTTCCTGCTCGACAAAGGCTACGAGGTCCACGGGGTCAGGCGGCGCACGTCGCTGTTCAACACCGCGCGCATCGACCACCTGTACCAGGACGTGCACGATCCCAAGGCGCGCCTGTTCCTGCACTACGGCGACATGACCGACTCGAGCAGCCTGATGCACATCATGCAGAAGGTGCAGCCCGACGAGGTCTACAACCTCGCCGCGCAAAGCCACGTGCACGTGTCCTTCGAGGAGCCCGAATACACCGCCAACTCCGACGCGCTCGGCACCTTGCGCCTCCTCGAGACCATCCGCACCCTGGGCCTCGGGCAACGCACGCGCTTCTACCAGGCCTCGACCTCCGAGTTGTTCGGCCTCGCGCAGGAAACGCCGCAGCGCGAGACCACGCCCTTCTACCCGCGCTCGCCCTACGGCGTGGCGAAGCTAAACGCGTACTCGATCACCATCAACTACCGCGAGGCCAATGGGTTATTCGCG
>JBGPTG010000334.1:0-3943 GCA_041490545.1 Gammaproteobacteria bacterium | reverse complement strand
CCGGGTTCGTCATGGGAGAGTGGTGAATGAAAAGAGGCAAGAGCCTCGGCCCGATCGAGACCGATCCTCGCAAGTCACTCTCGCTGCTGCGCGCAACGCTCGAGTCGACCGCCGACGGGGTACTGGTCGTCGACAACCTCGGCAGGATCACCACCTATAACCAGAAGTTCGCGGACATGTGGCAGATCCCCGGAGATGTCCTCGCCTCCAGGAACGACGCCGACGCCCTGAATTTCGTCCTCGACCAGGTGAAGGACCCGGAGCGCTTCCGCGAAAAAATCACCGATCTGTACCTGCATCCGGGCCGGGAAAGTTTCGACACCATCGAATTCAAGGATGGCCGGATTTTCGAGCGCTATTCCAGGCCGCAGCTCGTCGACGGCCAGACCATCGGCCGGGTGTGGAGTTTCCGCGATGTCACCGAGCACCGGCGCGCCGAGGAACGGCTGCGCGAAAGCGAGGAGCGCTTCCGCCTGATCGCGGAAAATGTCGGCGACCTCGTCGCCCTGGTGGACACCGAAGGCCGGCGCATCTACAACAGCCCCTCGTACCTCAGCGTGTTCGAAGACGGGGAGATCCAGCCCGGGACCGATTCCTTCAGGGAAGTCCATCCCGAGGACCGCGATCGCATCCAGGAGGTGTTCCGGGAAACGATACGGACCGGAATCGGGCTGCGCACCGAGTTTCGCTTTCTTCTCGCCGACGGCGCCATCCGTCACATCGAATCGGACAGCCGGGTCATTCGCGACGCCGCCGGCACCGTGTCGAAAGTGGTGCTGGTCTCGCGCGACATCACCGAGCGCAAGCGTTCCGAGCAGCGCGAGCGCATGGAGCACGCGGTGACCCGCGTGCTCGCCGAGTCGGAATCGCTCGCCGAGGCGTTCCCGAAAATCATCCAGATCATCTGCGAAACCCTCAACTGGGACTGCGGCGGGCGCTGGAGCATAGACGAGCGCTTCAAGGCGATCGCCTGCGTCGAGACCTGGAACATCGATTCGGCGCCGATCGCCGATTTCATCGCCAGCGTGCGCAACCTGTCGATGCAGCCCACCCACGAGGGCCTGGTGCGCGAGGTGTGGGCAAGCGGCGAACCCAAGTGGATCCCCGACGTGGAAAGCGACGCGAGCTTCCAGCGGGGACCCCTCACCGCCAAGGCGGGGCTGCACGGCGCGTTCGCCTTTCCGATCCTGGCGGGGAACGTCACGCTGGGCGTGCTGGAGTTCTTCAGCCGGGAGATCCGCAATCCCGATCCGTCGCTGCTGCAGATGGTGCGCGTGATCGGCAGCCAGATCGGCCAGTTCATGGCACGCAAGCAGGCCGAGGAGAACCTTCTCTACGTGGCCACGCACGACACGCTGACCGGCCTGCTCAACCGCTACATGTTCAACCAGCGCTTCGCGCACGCGCTCAACAACGCGCTGCGCTACCACAAGTCGATGGCGCTGCTGTTCCTCGACCTGGACCGTTTCAAGTTCATCAACGACACGCTGGGCCACCCATTCGGCGACCGCCTGCTGGTCGAGGTCGGCAACCGCCTGCGCCTGTGCCTGCGCGAAAGCGACAGCATCGCCCGCTTCGGCGGAGACGAATTCGTCGCGCTCATCGAGGACTTCACCGCCCCGAGCGACGTGGTCAGCGTCGCGCAGAAGATCCTCCATGCGGTGCGCTGGCCGTTCCTGCTCGAAGGCGAGATCTGCCACGTGACGGCCAGCATAGGCATCAGCCTGTACCCGGCCGACGGCATGGACCTCGCCACGCTGCTGAAGAACGCCGACATCGCGATCTACCGCGCCAAGGAACAGGGCAAGAACAATTACGTCTTCTACTCGGAGGAGATGAACCACCACCTCTCGGAACGTATCGCCATCGAGTCGAAGCTGCACGGGGCGCTGGAACGCAACGAGTTCGTGCTCCACTACGAACCCAAGGTCGAGGTCAGCACCGGGCGCATCACCGGAATGGAGGCGCTGATCCGCTGGCAGCACCCGGAGCTCGGACTGATTCCCCCGCTCGACTTCA
The DNA here is from genome assembly GCA_041490545.1 of Gammaproteobacteria bacterium. Taxonomy (GTDB): domain Bacteria; phylum Pseudomonadota; class Gammaproteobacteria; order Burkholderiales; family SG8-39; genus VBDM01. Next base: position 1,924 of record JBGPTG010000334.1, on the reverse strand, counting down.
TCACCATCGCCGAGAGCTCGGGGCTGATCGTCCCGATCGGCGCCTGGGTGCTGCGGACCGCCTGCGCTCACAGCCAGACGCTGCAGGACCGCATGTCCGGCCCGCAGACCGTCGCGGTGAATCTTTCGCCGCGCCAGTTCGAGGACAAGCACCTCCTCCGGGATATCGAGCGCGCGCTCAAGGAAAGCTCGCTCAAGCCAGGCTGCCTCGAACTCGAAATCACCGAGAGCATGGTGATGAAGGATACGGCGAGCTCGAAGAAGATCCTCAACGCCATCAAGGCGATGGGGATCCGGCTGTCGATCGACGATTTCGGCACCGGCTACTCGTCGCTGGTGTCGATCAAGCGCTTCCCGTTCGACTGCATCAAGATCGACCGCTCGTTCATCAAGGACATCCCGCAGGATGCGGACGACGTGGCGATCACGCAGGCGATCATCGCGATGGCGCACAGTCTGCGCCTCAAGGTGATCGCCGAAGGGGTGGAGACGCGCGAGCAGCTCGACTTCCTGATCGAGCACGGCTGCCACGAGTTCCAGGGGTACTACAAATGCAAGCCGCAGCCGGCGGAGGACTTCACCAGGCTGCTTCGCGACAACGCGGAATCCCTGGCGGCGGCCGCCGCCGGGTGAGCCGCGGGTCCTACTCGGGCCGGATGCCGGCCTGAGTCAGGATCCTCCCGTACCTCGCATAGTCGCGCTTCAGCAGCTGCTCGAACGCCTCGGGCGGGCCGCCGGCGATGTCGAGTCCACCTTCGCCGAAGCGCTGGCGCACCTCGGCCTGTTCCAGCACGGCCTGAAGCTCGCGGTTGAGCCGCGTCACGATGTCGCGCGGCGTTGCCGCCGGCACCATCACGCCGTGCCAGGTGACGAGCTCGAAGTCCGGGATGGACTCGGCGAGGACCGGCAGTTCTGCGAAAGGCCCGGTGCCACGTTTCGCATTGGTCGACGCAATCGCGCGCACGCGGCCGGCCTTTACCGGTCCCTGCGCGATGTTCACCACGTCGAACAGAAGATTCACCTCTCCGGAGAGCAGCGCGGTCAGCGCCGGCGCATTGCCCTTGTATTGCACCATGATGATGTCGACGCCGGCGTACAGGCGCAACATCTCGCAGCCGACCTGCGGCAGCGCCCCGGACGAAGCGCAGCTCACGCTCCCCGGCCGCGCGCGCGCCTGCGCGATCACTTCGGCGACGGTTCTGGCGGGAAACGCGGGGTGGGTGAGGAGCACCATCGAGGCGCTGTCGAGGTGGATAACCGGGGCGAGATCCCTGAACGGATCGATACCGGCCTTGAGAAAGAAGGGATTGGTAACCACGGCCGGGACGACGAACACCAGGGTATAGCCGTCTGGGGCCGATTTCGCCGCGGCATCGTGCCCGACGTTCCCGCCCGCCCCGCCGCGGTTCTCGACGATGCCGGGCTGCCCGAGCCGCTCGGCGAGCTTCGCCGCCATGATGCGCGTCACCACGTCCGCCGGCCCGCCGGGCGGAAACGGAACGATCCAGCGTATCGGCTTCGTCGGCCAACTCGCGGCAGTCTGTGCGTGCGCGAGCCCTGCGGCGAACATCGCCACGACGCAAAATGCGATCCGCTTTCGTGTGCTCATCCGCCGCAGCGGCGCGTTCCTACTGTGGTGCAGGCGGAGGAGGTGGAGGCGGTGGAGGCGGCGTGTAACTCGGCCCGGCCGGAGGCGCGGAAGTGAGACGCCCGGAAACGGGTACCTTGTGTCCTTTCGCATACATGCACTGCACGAAAGCATAGTCGTAGCGACGCTGCACGCCGTACGCGGGGGCGTCGCCGGCGCCGGTACCCGCCAGCGCGCCGAACGCGGTGCCGACTCCGGCCCCCGTGCCGGCGCCGCTGCGGCCGCCGATCGCGGCGCCGGCGGCGGTGCCGACCACGGCGCCAAGCACCGCGCTCTT
>JBGPTG010000333.1:0-3949 GCA_041490545.1 Gammaproteobacteria bacterium | reverse complement strand
GGAGGGCCGCAATCCGTACTTGGCGAAGCGCTCGGTGAAGCGCGCGAGCGTGTCCGGGCTGACCGGCTCGGCGCCGTTGAAGGCGAGGCGCAGCGAAGCGAGGTCGAGCCCCGCGAGATCGCGCTCTTCGGCGCGCGCTGCGCAAAGCTCGTAGGCGAAGTTTGGTGCCGAGGTGAGCGTGCCGCGATAACGGTGCACCGCCCACAGCCAGCGCGACGGCCGCATCAGGAAAGCACCGGGAGGCATGACTACCAGCGGAAACGCGAAATACAGGCTTCCCAGCCATGCGCCGATCAGGCCCATGTCGTGATACAGAGGCAGCCAGCTGACGAATACGTCGCGCGAATCGGCGGCGACGGCGTGTCCCATTGCGCGGATATTCGCGAGCAGGTTTGCGTGGCTGAGCATCACGCCCTTGGGATTGCCGGTGCTGCCCGAGGTGTATTGCAGCAGCGCAAGATCCTCGCTGCGCCGCGGTCGCGGCGCGAAGGCCTCCGGCCGGGTGGAGTCCGGCACTGTCACGCAGCGGCGCAGAGTCGGAACCCGGTCGCGAAGCATTCCGCCGAAACGCTGCGCCTCGGGAGCAGTAACGAGCAGCTTCGCGAGGCAATTGCCCAATATGCCGGATTGGCGGCGCAGATGCTCGTCGATGTCCGATGCGCGCGCCGGAGGATAGATCGGCACGGGCACAGCGCCGGCGAGGAGAATGCCGAAGAAAACGCGGAAGAACTCGCGACTCGTCGGCAGCATGACGGCGACGGCGTCTCCCGGCGCGACACCGAAATCGACGAGGCCCGCGGCGACGCGTCCTGCTTCCTCGCGCAGTTCTGCATAGCTCATCGGTTCGCCGTGCTCGCCGTCGCCCAGCAGCACGACGTGCGCGCGCTTGGGATGCGCGGCGACATGCCAATCCAGAACTTGGACCAGGGTCGCCGCGTCGTCGGGCAGGTCTTCGCGCCCGAGAGCGGACTGCCTGATCGGCGTCGCCGCGATGGAAGCCGATGCCGGCACGCGCGCCCCCCCGGCTTGCACCGCCCGAAGCAGATCGCGCGGCGTTTCGGCGGCGGCGAGCAAGTGCTCCGGCAGCCGCATGTCGAAAGAGCGCTCGATGCGCATCATCAGCTCCACGCGCGCCAGGCTGTCGATGCCGAGTTCTCGCTCGAGGGAGCTGTCCAGGCGCACGCGCGGCGCGGCGCGCCCGGCCTGCCCGGATTCCCGGAGCAGCTCGGCGATGACGGCGAGAAGTGCTCCCCCGAGCGCCTCCGTCGAGACATCCGTGCGCGGGCGGTCGGCAGTGTTCGGCATGAGCGGCTGCTCGCAGAACGCCGGCGATCCCTCAAAGCTTCGGTTTGGCTGGCTGGGAGAATGCCTTTTCGTAAGTGCGCTGGCAGTCGATGCAGCGGCTCGCCGCCGGCTCGCGGCGCAGCCGCTCAAGCCCAATGTCGCCGCCGCAATCGCCGCACGTCCCGTAGCTGCCCTCGCTCAGGCGAGCCAGCGCTGCGTCGATCTCGCGCAGCTCTTGAAGATCGCGCGAGAGTTCGGCGTTATCGAGATCCGAGATCAGATCGGCGGCAGCCTCGTCGCCCGAATCGGCGACCGGCCCTGCGGTCTGCGAGAACACGTTTTCGCGCGCCTTTGCCGCGTCGGCGTGGGCCTCCGCCTCCAAGGCTTGGCGGCGCCTTGTCAACGCGCGCTTCAGTTCATCCAGTCGTCCCGGGGTCAATGCCATGACGTTTCCCCTTTCGTTTCGGTGCAGCCAGTCGATTCCCCGATCCCCCGATCGCGGATACTGTTTAGAATGCGGCGCCCTCGCACCACCAGCGGCCGGGTTTGGGCGCCTCCCCGGCCGATCTCGCGCATCCCCATCGCGGCGATCGAGCGCGCCCGCTAAGGCCTGCGAACCAGCATACCCACGATCAGCCCAATGCCGGCCGCCAGCCCGGCCGCCGCCCACGGATTGGCGTGAACGTATTGGTCTGTCTTCGTCGCCTTGTCCTTGACCAGCGCTTCGGCCTGCTCCAGGCGCGGTTTGACGGCAGCCACCGATTCCTGAACCCTGGTCCTGAGATCGACGATCTTTTCGCCGGTCTGCGTCGCGGTCGCACGAGTCAGCTCTTCAGCGTCCGTTACGAGCGCTCTGAAGTCGGTCACCAATTTCCGGGTTGCTTCGGCAGATGAGCTCATGATTTTCTCTCCTGGGTTGAATAAAGGATGCCAGGCGGCAGCCGCCTGAACTCTTTCAATCCTATGCCGCCCGCAGGACGCTCATTTGATCTGGATCATGGATCGAACCCGATCCGCGCCGACGCAGCCTGGAGAGGAATGGCCCGTCTTCAAAACTTCTTCACGATGCGCATGGTCGTCCGGTCCTCGGCCACAGGCTGCGTATCGAAGCCGAGTGCGCGAACGAAGCGCAGCATCTCCGTGTTGTGCGCGAGCACCAGGCCTTCAACGCTTTGGGCGCCGCGTTCGCGCGCGGCCCGGAGCAAGGCTTCCATGAGGAGGCCGGCAATGCCGCTCTTGTGCCAGGTGTCGGCGATGACGATGCCGAGCTCGCAGGTCTTCCCGTCGGCGCTCATCACGTAGCGCGCCTCGCCCACGATTTCTTCGCGATCGCCGATTTGTGCCGCGCATACCAACGCCATGTGGCGGTCGTAATCGACGTCAGTCAAAGAGTGAATGAGCTTGTCCGAAGGCGCATGCATCCACTTCTGAAAACGCATGTATTTGCTCTCCCCGGACAGCCCGTTCAGGAATTCGTTTACGAGCGCAGCGTCCTCCGGCCGAATCGGCCGCAGCGTCACCGTGCGTCCGTCGAACAGCCGGTGCTCGCACACGAGATGCGCGGGATACTCAGCCATGAAGGCGCGCCGCTTCTTCCTTCAGTTGCCGGCGCAGGATCTTGCCGATCGCCGATTTCGGAAGCTGCTCGCAGAACTCGATGCGCCTGGGCAGCTTGTATCCGGTAAGGTGTTTCGCGCAATGCGCGAGCAGCGCCTCGGCGGTGAGCGCGGGGTCTTTGCGCACGACGAAAAGCGCGACCGCCTCGCCGCTGCGCTCGTCGGGAACGCCGACCGCGCCGGCGTCCTTCACCCCGGGGTGGAGCATCACGACGTCCTCGATCTCGGCGGGATAGGCCTTGAAACCCGAAACCACGATCACGTCCTTCTTGCGCTCGCGGAATTCGACGTAGCCGCGCTCGTCCATCCGGCCCATGTCGCCGGTCTTCAGCCAGCCGCCCGCGGTGAATGCTTGCGCCGTTTCTTCCGGCGCGTTCCAGTAACCCTGCATGACCTGCGGACCGCGCACGCCGATCTCGCCGGTCTCGCCGAGAGCGACTTCCCTGCCGTCCTCGTCGAGGATCGCCACCTCGGTCGAAGGCAAAGGCAGCCCCAGCTTGCCGGTGAATTCCCCGAGGTCGAACCGATTCGCGCACACGTTCGGCGAGGCCTCGGTGAGCCCGTAGCCCTCGACGAGCGGCACTCCCGTTGCCTGCTGCCAGCGCTCGGCGACCGCGCGCTGCACGGCCATGCCGCCCGCGACCGCCAGCTTGAGGGTTCCTCGGCTCGCCGCAGCGACTTCTTCGAAACCGGTCGTGTTCAGGAGCGCGTTGAAAAGGGTATTCACGCCGGTGATGGCGGTAAAGCGCGTTTTTCTCAGCTCGGCGACGAAGCCGGCAATATCGCGGGGATTGGTGACGAGCACGTTGTGCCCGCCCAACTTCACGAAGACGAGCAGGTTCGCCGTGAGAGCAAAGACGTGATAGAGCGGCAACGCGGTGATCACGGTTTCTGCTCCGTCCTCGAGCGTCCCCCTGGCCCAGGCCGCAACCTGTTCGACGTTGGCGACCATGTTGCCGTGCGTGAGAATCGCGCCCTTCGCGACGCCGGTGGTGCCACCGGTGTATTGCAGGAACGCGACGTCCTCGGAAGATACGCCGGCGGCGTCG
>JBGPTG010000332.1:0-3954 GCA_041490545.1 Gammaproteobacteria bacterium | reverse complement strand
CGCCGGCGGGCCCAGCGATTCGATCGGCGGCTGCGGCAGGCAGATCACCTGCGCGTAGTCGGGAAACGTATCCATGATGCGAAACCGCGCATCCAGATCGACGATCGAAGGGATCGCGCGCACTCGCTTGTTCATGTCCCGGCCGTCGGGAACCACCGCGAGCATGCGGTCGTAGAATTTCCGGGGAAAGATGTGATTGAAGATGTCGAGTTTCATGGACTCCCTCCTATGCAATGTTCTTGACGAACGCGAGGCGCGCGCCGGGCCCGAAGCCGGAACGGTAGAAAAACCCGAGCAGGCCGAAGTCGTCCCTCGAAACCACGGTCTCGACCCGCTCGATGTGCAAGGCCCTGAGATTCACGAAAAGCTGCGAGAGCAGCGCAGTGCCGATCCCCGTGCCGGAGAATCCCGGATCGACACCGAGGGTGTCGATCACCGCAGCCGGCTCCAGCCTGCCGAAATCTCCGATATCCACCTTGGCCATGACGAAGCCGGCGACCGACCCGTCCCGGTACGCCGCCAGCGAAACCCGGATCGCGGAGTCTGCCAACGCCTCGTTGACCAGCCGGGTGATGTACGCGCTGCGGTCGCGGCCCGTGATCCTGCGATCGATGCGAACGATATCGGGCAGATCCCTGGAAGAGAGCGATCTCAGATCGTGGCGATCGCGCGCCAGCCCCTCGTAGTCGTTCGGCGCCGGTGCGCCATAGTCGCGTTCCTGGGTCGCGTGGCCCTGGCCGCGTTCGACGGCATCCTTGGTTTCGCCCTCGAAGATCTCGCCACCGTGCACGCCGCAGCCGATGACGTGATTGCGCCCAAGCTCGAAGCCGGCGCGGTCGAAGAAACGCAGCATCGCATGATGGCGCCAGTCCGCGCCCGTGCGGATCTCGCGAATGCCGTTTTTCCGTCCCCAGCGCTCCAGTTCGCCGAGTAGCCGCATGCCGATGCCCCGTCCCTGCCGTCCCGGCAGAACGCCTATCGTTTCGAGCCGCAGCGCAGGTTCGGCGCGGCCGAACTCACCGGCCATGCGGCGCGCGAGCACGTAACCGGCGAGATCGCCGTCCTGCATGGCCGCGAACTGGACGTGCTCGTCCGGATCCTTCAGCGCCGATTGCAGGCGCCGCTCGAAATACGCAGGCCGGCGGCGCCCGAGGATGCCCGCGTCGATGGCGACGGCGCTGTCGAAGTCCGTCGGCGCAAGACGGCGTATCTGGATGTTCGCCTTGTCGATGCTGAGGACGTCCCGCATGTGCGTTTCCTTACACCCGATCCGCGAGAACCGGCGCGCCGAGATACACCGCGATCAGCTCGCGGTCGGCTTCTTCGGACAACGCATCCTCGAGGGCAGGAAGCAGCGACTGCTCCTCTCTGCCCGCGTGGTCCGTTAGCCGGCCGCACAGGTCCAGTCCGACACTCCGTAACGCGCGCCAGCCCGCAGCATCGAGGCGGCCGGCCTGAAACCGGACGATGCCCTCGATCAGCGGCGCGCTCACCTCGCGGACCGCACGATGGTCGGCGTTCAGCAGATCAACGAGGTCGCCTTCGCCCGCCTCGACGAGAAGGGGAAAGAGGGAGATCTCCTCGAAATCGAAGTGCCTCGTCACCTCGCCTTCCAGTCCGTTGCGCACATCTCGCAGCAGCGCCGTCCACTCAGGATCGCCGCCGGCGGGAACCGCGTCGAGCGGAGCGCGCTCCAGCGCCCGCTGCAGCCGGCGCAACAATTCGAACACTGCTTCGTGCTCCTCGTGCAGTATCCTGCACGTATGACGCTTGGTTTCCATTGCCAGCTCCTCCGGTAAGGCGATCGGTCTAGTTCGGCCGGCTGGATGCCGCGAGTTCGCGCACCAGCCGTTGCGCCAACACCGCAGCCACCTGGCGTCGATAGTTCGCTGCGGTCACCGTGGTGCGCAGCGGCCGCACCTGGTGCTGCACCAGCTTGGCCACCGCCGCAAGCAGCTTTTCGTCTGCCGCCGCCCCGCTCAGTTCTTCGGTTCCCGTCACAAGCAGCGGCCGCGCGTTGGTACCGGTGACGGCAATGCGCAGCGACTCGACGCGGCCCGCACGCGTGCGCAGCGCGACTGCCACGCCGGCCAGCGGGAAATCCATCGCCGCCCGGGCGCGCGCCTTGCGGTAGGCGCAACTCCACGTCGCCGCCGCCGTGGGGACGTGGACGGCAGCCAGGATCTCTCCGGGGCGCAGCGCAAGATGCGCCGCGCCGTCCTCGACATACATGTCCGCCAGCGCGATGCGGCGCGAGCCGCCGGCAGCGGCGATCTCCGCCTCGGCGCCGAGCACGAGAAGTACCGGCGCCAGATCGCCGCTGTACGCCGCCTGGCAACTCTTGGCTTGCGGCGCCACGTGACACGTATCGCCGCGATACTTCAGGCAGTACCGGTTCGCGCGCCGCCACCATTCGCTCTGATTGTAGAACACGCAGCGGGTGTCGAGGCAAAGATTGCCTCCCAGCGTAGCCACAGTGCGATGCGTCGGTCCGGCAATACCCGCTGCCGCCTGCGCGATCGCCGGATAGGCGTTGCGGATGCGCTCGTCCGCGGCGAGCCGCTCCAGCGTAACGCGCGCGCCGATGCGCATGCCCTTGCCGCCGGATTCGATGACGTTCAGTCCATCGACGCCCGAGAGATCGACGAGCGCCGATGGCGTCGCCAGACCCCGGCGCAGATTCACCACCAGATCCGTCCCTCCGGCGAGCACGCGGGCTGCGGGGTCCGCGGCCAGCGCCGCGGTCGCCTCCGCGAGAGTGCGCGCCCTGACGAGCCTGAACGGAGGCAGCAACTGCACGGTCAGGCCCCCTGCGCCTGGCGCACGCGCTCGGCGCGGCGCTTCGCCTGCAGCGCCTCGAGGACGCGTTCGGGAGACGCCGGAAGCTCGCTCAGCCGCAAGCCGACGGCGTCGTATACAGCGTTGGTAAGCGCCGGGAGAAATCCGGCGAGGGAACCCTCTCCGGCCTCCTTGGCGCCCAGCGGGCCACCGGGATCGCGGCTCTCGACAATGTGCACTTCGATCGGCGGAGAATCTGCGATCGTCGGCACACGGTAATCGAGCAGGTTCGCGCGTAGCGGCCGCCCCTCGTGATACTGGGTCTCCTCGCCGAGAGCCTGACCCATGCCCATCCACACCGAGCCCTGCACCTGGCCTTCGACCGAAAGCGGATTGATCGCAAAGCCGCAGTCGTGTGCCACCCATACCTTTTCAACGCGGATCATTCCGGTATCCTCGTCGACGCTGACTTCGACCACCTGCGCCGAGTACGAGAACGCCGCGCTCGTCCCCACCGCGGCACCGCGAAATTTCCCACCCTGCGTTTCCGAGGGGGTCGAGTACGTTCCCTTGACGACGATCGGCCCGCTCTCCTCGAGCGCCGCGGACACGACGCTCTTGTAGGTTAGCGTCCTGTCGGTGCCACTGACGCGATAGATCTCGCCCAGGCATTCGACGTCTGCGGGACTCGCTTCGAGCTTGCGCGCCGCCGCCTCGACCAGCAGCTTCTTCAGATTCTGCGCGGCGGCGACTGCCGCATTCCCGACCATGAATGACACGCGCGAGGAATACGATCCGTTGTCCTTGGGTGTGATGGCGCTGTCGTTGGCGATGACGCGAACCCGTTCGACGCCCAGGCCCAGCACTTCGGCGATAACCTGGGTGATCAGGGTCGAGGAACCCTGCCCGATGTCCGCCGCGCCGGTGAGCGCCACGATGGCTCCATCGAAATCCAGCTTGAGATTCACCACCGCGTGCGGTTCCCCGGTCCAGTGCACCGGCTTTGCCGCGCCGCTGGGGTAATGCGAACACCCCAGTCCGAGCCCGCGACCGCGACCGAGTTTGCCGCGCCGCTCGCGCCACCCGGACGCGCGCTCGACGCGATCGAGGCATTCGCCAAGACCGCAGGAATTCACCTGCAGATCGTTGATCGTCCGGTACGGCGCCTTGGGAAGG
>JBGPTG010000331.1:0-3963 GCA_041490545.1 Gammaproteobacteria bacterium | reverse complement strand
GGTGTCGGCGAGCCGGACCTTGACGCTTGCGAGGTCGAGAAAGGTCCCGGTCGGAGCGATGCCGGCCTTATTCAGCGCGTCCTCGACGCGGCCGAGCACCGTAGTGTCGACTTTCAGCGTGGCGCGCGCCGGGGACACCTGCACCGCGGGCGCCTCGCCGAAGAAGTTCGGCAGCGTATACAGGGCCCCCAGTGCGAGCGCCACCGCGATGGTGACGTAGACCCAGAGCGGGTAGCGGTTCATCTACCGAAAGCGCCTAGCCGAACGATCCGGTGGCAACGCGCGCATGGCCTGTTCTGTTGCGCACCCTAGATGGACTTGATCGTGCCCTTGGGCAGCAGCGTCTGGATCGCCGACTTCTGCAACTGCACCTCGGTGTTTGGCGCGATCTCGATCGTGATGTAGGCTTCTCCGACCTTGATGATCCTTCCGAGGACCCCGCCCGCAGTGACGACCTCGTCGCCCTTTGCCAGCGCCTCGGTCATCTGCTTCTGTTCCTTCGCGCGCTTCATCTGCGGACGGATCATGAAGAAATAAAGCAGCGCGAACATGCCGATGATGATGAGAAACTGCTCGTAGCCGGGGCCGGCGGCTGCGGCCGGGGCGCCCTGCGCAAATGCGGGGGAAATCAGCACTTCGGTCTCCATTGGGGTTTCAGCGGACGCGGGAGTATATCACCGGGATGGGGCCCCTCACGCGCTCTCGCGCCGCCTGCCGCGGGCGTCGCGGAACGCCGCGGCAGGCGGCGCGAGAGAGAGCGCCAGATTTTTACGAGCCGCCGCCCGCCCGGTCACGCGTGAATCGCTCCGTGTAGTCCGTCAGGCGGCCGGCGGCAATGGCCGCGCGCAGTTCGCGCATCAGCGTCTGGTAGTAGTGCAGGTTGTGCAGGGTGTTCAGCCGCGCGCCGAGGATCTCGTTGATTTTCTGCAGATGGTGCAGGTAGGCCCTTGAGAAATGCGCGCAGGTGTAGCACGGGCAGGTCGCGTCGAGCGCTCGCACGTCGTCGCGGTAGCGGGCGTTGCGGATCTTGATGTCGCCAAAGCGCGTGAACAGCCACCCGTTGCGCGCGTTGCGCGTGGGCAGCACGCAATCGAACATGTCGATCCCGGCCGCGACCGCCTCGACGATGTCTCCGGGCGTTCCCACGCCCATCAGGTAGCGCGGCGCGCCCGCCGGGAGCCGCGGTGCGACGTGCGCCAGGATGCGGCGCATCTCGCCTTTGGGCTCGCCCACCGAAAGCCCGCCGATGGCGTAGCCGTCGAAGCCGATCTCCACCAGCCCGGCGAGCGACGCATCGCGCAAGTCCTCGTGCATCCCGCCCTGGACGATCCCGAACAGGGCGTTGGCATTGCCTTCCGCGGCGCCGCTGTTGCGTGCGCGGGTTCCGGCGTCCGCGGCGCGAGCGCCGGCGTCAAAAGCGCGCTTCGAGCGCTCCGCCCAGCGCAGGGAGAGGCGCATCGAGTCGCCGGCCTGCTTCTCGTCGGCGGGATAGGGCGTGCACTCGTCGAAAATCATCGCGACGTCCGAATCGAGCACGCGCTGGATGCGCATCGACTCTTCGGGCGTGAGCAGCAGCCTGTCTCCGTTCACCGGCGAGGCGAAGCGCACGCCCTCCTCGCCGATCTTCCTCAAGCTCCCCAGGCTGAACACCTGGTAGCCGCCGGAGTCGGTGAGGAGGGGGCCGTCCCAGCCGATGAAACGGTGCAGGCCGCCGTGCGCCGCGATCGCCTCCAGCCCCGGGCGCAGCCACAGGTGGAAGGTGTTGCCCAGCACGATGCGCGTGCCGTTTTCGGCGAGCTCCGCGGGACTCATCGCCTTGACCGCGCCGTAGGTGCCGACCGGCATGAACACCGGGGTTTCGACATTTCCGTGCGCCAGTTCCAGAGTCCCGGCGCGAGCAGCGCCGTCGGTACTACGAACCGAAAACTTCAAAACAGGCCCTTCTGTTCGACGTGCCCGCGCGGGATGCTGGGCTTGTCGCCGTAGCAGGGGCGGTTGCTCATCGATGCTTCCCCTTTCCTCGCGCGGCGGCAGCGCTCATTTCAACCGCTCGTCAGGCGCCTGCTCATCGGAGCATGGCCCCGGAGAGCGGACGGACATGGTCAGCCATTGGCGTATCACGCAGCGCATTCAACAGGCGCAGATCGGCGGTAATGAGCGCGCAGGACTCTTGTACAGCCAGCGCGAGATAGGATGCATCGTAGAAGGTGCGCCGGTAGTGGTGCGCGATGCGGACCGTTTCGCGCATCAAACTTGAGATCGGAAAGATCTTCACCGGGGCCGCCAGCAATTCGTCGAGGATGACATCCGCCCTTGCCGGATCGAGTTCGCCGCGGCCCAGACGCTTCCAGATGACGTTTCCGATTTCGGCGTACAGCAAATCTGGCGCGAGCAATAAATCGCCCCTGGACACCAGCAAATCGGCAAGTTCGCTTTCCGGCTCATCGAAGAGCCACTTCGCGGCGACCGAAGCGTCAATGACGAGCTTGGTCAAGCGTCGCGATGCTTGCGGATCAGTTCGGTACTGTCAGAAAATTTCCTGCCGCCGAAGCTGGCACGGAGGCGCGCGGTCCGTTTTCGAAACTGCTCCATCGCGCGAGTCCGCTCCGCTTCATCTTCCAGGATGGCCTTGACCTCGCCCTGGAGCGAACGGTGGTTGCGTTTTGCCCGTGATTTGAGAGTATCGACCGCAGTTGCGGTCAGGTCGCGCACCAGCACTTGAGGCATGTTTCTCTCCTAGCATTTTGCTATCCGAATGCTATCGTGGTTGGGCTGCGAGAGCAAGCGTCTATGCCCGGTCGAGCAGCATCGCGTCGCCATAGGAGAAGAAACGATAGCGCTGCTCTATAGCGTGGCGGTAGGCGCGGCGGATGGTCTCAATACCGGCAAACGTGGAAACGAGCACGAGCAACGTGGATTTCGGCAGGTGGAAGTTGGTGATCAGCCGATCCGCAACTCGGAATTCGTATTCCGGCGTGATGAAAAGGTCGGTCTCGGCTTCCCCCGCGGCAGGCGTACCGTGCGCGGCAGCCGAGGCTTCGAGACAGCGCACGGTAGTCGTCCCCACCGCAATGATCTTGCCGCCGCGCCGCTTCGCCGCCTCGATCGCCGTGACCGTCGCCTGCGGAATTTCATAGCGCTCGCTGTGCATGCGGTGCTCGGCGAGATTCTTCACGCGCACGGGCTGAAACGTCCCTGCGCCGACGTGGAGCGTCACATACGCGAACTCGACGCCGCGCTGTGCCAGTGCGGCAAGCAGCAGTTCGTCGAAGTGCAGACCCGCGGTGGGCGCAGCGACCGCGCCGGCGACGCGGGCGTAGACGGTCTGGTAACGGCGCTCGTCTTCCGCGGCGGCCGGGTGCCGGATGTAAGGCGGCAGCGGCACGCTGCCGTGGAGTTCCAGGATCTGCTGCAGCGGCGCTTCGGCGGGAAAGCGCAAGGTGGTGAACCCGCCTTCGCGCCCGAGGACCTCGACGTCGATGCGGCCGGCAAGGAGCAGCCGGCTGCCCGCGCACGGCGGCTTGCTCGCGCGCACCTGGGCAAGCGCTTCATGTTCGGAGAGCGCGCGCTCGATGAGCACTTCGACCCGGCCGCCGGTGGCCTTCTCGCCGAAAAGCCGCGCCTTGATTACGCGCGTGTCGTTGAACACCAGCAGGTCTCCCGGGTGCAGTTCCCCGGGAAGGTCAAAAAAAACGCGATCCTGCAGCGAATTCCCTGTCACGCACAGCAGCCGGCTCGCCGAGCGCGTCGGGCTCGGCTCCTGCGCGATCAGCTCCGGCGGCAGGGCGTAGTCGAATTCTTCGATGGATGCATCCATGAGCGCGCCGCTATAATGCACGGCCTGACGCGCAGCATCCAGCCGGGATGGCGGAATTGGTAGACGCACGGGACTCAAAATCCCGCGGCCGCGAGGTCATGAGAGTTCGATTCTCTCTCCCGGCACCAAGATGATCAGAGAACCCC
>JBGPTG010000330.1:0-3970 GCA_041490545.1 Gammaproteobacteria bacterium | reverse complement strand
CGGAAGGAGCCGGCGGGGGCTTGACCGCAGGAGGCTTGGCCGGCTTGTTCTCGGTCTTCTTGGCGGTGTCGCCCTTTCGGCTAAATATGGAAAACGCCATGAAAAACTTGTCCGGTTCGGGAATGTGCGGCGCGGGCTGATATCCGGTTCGTTGTATCACTTTGTGCAATGCCGTGCAACGCGAAAACCCGCGATAAAGCGCTTCTACTCGGTGCATGCACCAACGGACCCGGCTAGGAAGTCTGGAACCTGCGACCGCACCATGCCACGAACATGGCGATGAGGACCATGGCGCAGACGATCATCGCTCCGGAAGGCAGATCCAGCCACAACGACGCAAGCAGCCCGGCGGCGTAGCCGAGCACGCCAACCGAGTAGGCCTTGAGGTGGCGTCGGTGCCTCTGATAATAGGTCGCAAGGGCAGGCACGACCAGCGTGATGAAGACCAAGTACAACCCCACCAGTTGCAACGACATGGTTACCGCGCACGCGAACAACAGATAGAAGCCGATCCGGCCCAGCCGCGCGCCCAGACCAAACCAGAGCGCGAGTATCGCCGCGGTTATCAGGGCAACCAGCGGAAGCCGCGCGGGGTTCACCCACAAGATCTGGCCGACCAGCAATTCCTTCAGGTGCTCGCCACCGTGCGGATCTCGAGCAAGCAGCAAGATCGCCACACTCGAGGCGAGGACAAATACCACACCGATGACCGCTTCTTGAACCTCCGGCCAGCGTCGTTCGGTCCAGGTCAGGAGCAGGGCACCTGCAACCGCCGCCGTAAGCGCAGCAATCTGCACCGCGGTACCCGTGGGCTCCCAGCCTAAGAAATCTGCCAAGATCACTCCGACGCCTGCAATTTGCGCTACCGCAAGATCGATGAACACGATGCCGCGGGAAAGCACTTGCATCCCGAGCGGTACGTGGGTGGCGGTGACCAGCAGACCCGCGACGAACGCGGGCCACAGGATGCTAAAACTCACCGCGTCGATGTTCATTTCACAGCCCCTAGCAGTCGGGCGATCGTGTCGTCGAACAAACCGAACAGATCTTTCGCCTTGTCCGTTCCGCCGACGGTGAAGGGGACCATCACTGCGGGAATGTTGGCCCTGCTCGACAGGAACTCCGCAGCCTGCGGGCTGCTGTAAGGCGAATAGACGATCATTTTCGCGGGAGCACGTTTCATCTGGTCTATCAATTCGGCGAGATGCGAGGGCGTGGGCGGAATGCCGGGCTTCGGTTCGAGGCTCGCGGCTTCTCGCATTCCCGTCCAATTGATGAAATACGAGAAGTCCTTGTGGTACACAACAATCGGCACGCCCTTGAGCGGCGCCGCCTGCCGCTCCCAGCGCGCGATCGCCGCCTGCCAGCGCTCACGGAACGATTTGCCGCGTGAACGGTAGTTCTCCGCATTCGCTGGGTCGATCTGCGCCATGCGTTCCTCGAGCGCTTGCGCAATCCGGGCGATGTTGCGCGGATCGGTGTGGACGTGCGGATTGCCGCCGGGATGGATGTCCCCGAGTGCGCGGTCGATGACTTTCGGGATTTCAAGCTTGACGACGTACTGCGAGGCTTCGAAGTAACCCGGGTTGCCAAGCTGGACTTTGCTGTTCCCGCTTTGCGTGAGCAGCAGCGGAATCCAGCCGATCTCCAGCTCCGAGCCGGAACAGATCAACAGATCGGCGGAGCGAATGCGCGCGATCAAGCTAGGGCGCGCCTCGATGCGGTGCGGATCCTGCAGCGCAGTCGTCGCCGAATAGACCGACACCTTGTCGCCTCCCAGTTCCTGCGCAAGGGCGCCCCACTCGGGCTCACACGTGAACACGTTGAGCGCGGCCGATGCGGGTAACGCCGCAAACGTTGAGCTAAGCGCAACTATTAATCTCAGAATCGCTTTCATGTTCGCACCTCTAGAATTTGTGGGCGCCGTGTGCGCCCAGGCTGACGATGTACTGGAGGAATACCTGATTGTCGGTCGCATCCGAGCGCGACTTGTCGCTCGCGAACTGCAACCTGACGCGGCTGAACTCGCTCGGGCTCCAGTCGACCATCACCGTGTGCCGCGTCGGGTTGTAGCGGGCGAGAATGGGAAGATCCGTCACGGTCAGCGCGCCCGAATCGACAAGGCCGTTGCTGGTCGTGCCCGCGTTCAACCTGTCGTAGCGATAGCCCACCCGCCACATCGGGACGAATTGGTAGACGCCTTGCAGGTACCAACCCGACTGCGTCGAGGTGAAGCCGCCGGTCTGTGGGCCGAGCGAAGCCGCTGTCGAATCGTAGGTGAGATCGCCGTTCTCCTTGCGCCTGAAGAACTCGCCCTGCAGCTTGAGACTGGTGTAAGTCGGATTGTAGTTCGGCGCCCATTTCAGTATCCCGTCGAGCACCCACAAGCGGCTTTTCCCGGTGAAACTGTTGGTGACAGTCGCGCCAGTCGAATCGACATCGTCGAAGGTGCGATCCCGCGGTGAGGTGCTCAGATACGAAACCCCGGTTTGCCAGGCAACGCCCGTTCCCAGGTCTCCGCCGACGTGGGTGAAGAGAGTGCTCGAGCCGACGCCGTTCTTGTTGCGTCCTCCCGCCGGACCCGCCGGGAACTGGCGCCCGCGCCCGACTTCCAGCCCGAGGTCGAAATACGTTTCGGTCGGCGCCACCCACTTCAACTGGATGCCGTCCTCGTGCAGCTGATTGCCGAGGAAGGCCTTGTTCGCAAGCGGCGCATCGGTGAAGTCCCAGGCATGCGCGTGGATCTGGTTCTGGTAGCCCACGCCCGAGAAGAATCGCCCGGCTTTGATCGTGAATCCGTACGAAAGGGCGAGCGTCTGGATGTACCCCTCCTCCACTCCGATGCCATCTTCGGGTGATATCGAGGCGATCAGCGTTCCCCGGAAGTTGTGATCGATGTTTGACGCAAGGGCGAGCTCCGATTCTCCCAAGCTCAGGCCGCGCGCTCCCGGCCCCACTTCGCCGAGCGTCGGCACGAATCCGTTGATCCTGAACGCGTTCGGGTCCTGGGAAAGATTCGAGTAGATGCCGTTCAGAATCACGGAAACCGCCGGGTTCATCACGTTTTCCCCGGTCGGTCGGCTGGACGCCTGAATCGCCGCGTTCTCCGCCTCCGTCACGCGTTTATCAAGCTGCCTGACCTGCTCGCGCAATGTACTCAGTTCGTCCTGCGTCTGCGCCAAAGCAGTGCCGGCGAATCCGAGCGCCGCCGCGACGGCGAGTCCCATGGTTCCTTTTCCGTACATGATTCTCTCCAGTTCATGCGATCGCAACGCGCCCGACCGGCGTCTGCGAACACGGCCGCCTCGCGCGCGAGGCGGAGACTCCGACGTGAAGCTAGGAGAGGACTGGAGGCGCGCGCGAGTCGAATTCGATCCGCGGTGAAAACGGCAACGGCAGGCTGAACGACGCGGGCGCGGGCGGCGCAATGCGCGGTAGCTCGAGCGCAAGCGCCAGAGCCGGCAGGGCACTGTCGACCGCGTGAAAGGCGATGCACTGCTCGGCGGGATGGCCCGGTGGCGGCAGATTGCCTTCGCCGCGTTGGAGTTGTGCGAGGTCTCGCCCGAGGTGACCGAGTGCGTGCAACTGCGCGGCCTGCTGGGTGAATAGCAGGGCGACAGCGACCAGCACATGCCGCAGGGTGCGGCCCGGAGATCGCCCAGCGACGCGATTCATGGGCGGGAAGTCTACACCTCTACACCAACACCGGCGAGCGGTCGCGCGAACGGCCCGGCCCGCCGGAACGGCCTACTCGCCGTACAGTTTTTGCTTCTGCTCGCGGCGCGCCTGGGCCTCGATGGTCAGCGTGGCGGTGGGACGCGCCAGGAGCCGCGGTACGCCGATCGGTTCGCCGGTCTCTTCGCAGTAGCCGTAGCTGCCCTCGTCGATGCGGCGCAGCGACTCGTCGATCTTCTTCAGGAGCTTGCGCTCGCGCTCGCGCGCGCGCAGTTCCAGCGCGTACTCTTCCTCG
>JBGPTG010000329.1:0-3972 GCA_041490545.1 Gammaproteobacteria bacterium | reverse complement strand
GTGTGGTTCGTCGGCGCGCATTCCAACGTCGGCGGCGGATACGCCGACAGCGGGCTCTCCGACATCGCGCTCAAATTCATGATCGACCGCGCGAGCGCGAATGGCCTGCAGTTCACGCCAGCCGCGCTCGCCGCTCTGCATCCCGATCCGAAAGCGAAGCGCCGCGACTCACTCGACGAATTCGTCGAGATCGGCAACGAGAAGAAGAACCGCTTCTTCGCCTGGATCGACAAGGTGGCCACTCGCTTCATGGGCGTCAACCGGCCGATTTCTGCCGGGGCCTGCATTCACTCGAGCGTTGCGGAGCGGCTGGCAGCGTCCGCGGTCGGCGAGCCGGCATCAGAGGGCGCCTATAGTCCGGTATCGACGCTGAAGCTCGCGACCCGCGACGGCGTGAGAACGGTCGACCCGCAGTTCCGCCTGGTTTCCTGACGACGCGCGAAGGGAAATAAAAACTCCGCCGCAGCGGGGTTTTCTCCAACCGGCTTCCCTACGCCGGCACCGGCACCTTCACCTCGGTTTCCTTCTCGGGCGAAGCCGGCCTCGCCGGCACCGCCGTCCCGGGCTGCTTCGATTCCTTCACCTTTTCCATCGCCTTGCGCGCCTGCTCGGCGCGGTCCTGCCAGTAGAACTCGTCGAATTCGTAGCACATGGTGTCCTCCGGAACAATGACAGCCGATACGTAACTGACGTCCTGCAACTGCGAATTCATGCTACCCCCGCGGCGGAGCGTAATCAACCGGCGGCGCTGCGTCAGCGGCGCCCGTCGTACCACGGAAAGCACGCATCGCGATCGCGCAGCGTACGCCCGCCGGAGAGACACGTCCTCGCCATGAAGGAGAGGTGCTCGCGCCAGGTGTAGAAGCGCACCTTGCGATCGCTGGTCGCGAGCGGATGCCGGTGCAGGATGACGATGCTGCGCGCCTTGCGGCGCGCGAGACGCTTGAGGCGCCCGAAGAGGTCGATCTCCTCGGCGGCGTAGAGTTCCTCGCTGAAGCCGCCGACCTCGCGGAACGCCGCGGCTTCGCAATAGATGAACGAGCCCGCGGCCCAGCGGTTGATCCGGCTGATCGCATTCCACACGCCGGCGAAAAATGCGACGTCGGCGCGATTGCCGTCCAGCCTCACGGTGCTGCCGCCCGCGAGGCAATACCCGCCCTCGATCTCCGCGGCGGCGTCGGCGAAAAGCTCCGCGCTCGGCCGCGAGTCCGCATCGACGAAAACCAGCCACTCGCCGCCGGCGCGGGCAGCGCCGGCATTGCGCGCCCGGGCGATCTGGTTGAACGGCTCGAACACAACGCTCGCGCCCGCCGCGCGGGCGATCTCGGCGGTACGGTCGGTGGAGTTGTTGTCGCAGACGATGAGTTCCCAAAGCCAGCCGCGTTCCTCGAAGGACGCCGCGGCCGCGCGTATGCTCGCGAGCGAGTCGGGCAGGAGCCGCTCCTCGTTGAACGCGGGCACGATTACGGAGATCTTCATTTTTCTCACGCCGCCGGAAACAGTCTGCGCACGCAAGTTCCGCGGCCGTTCCGAGCGCGCCCGGACGGGAATTTACTGCGGAGCCTGCGGCCCGCGCACCAGCCGCCCCGGCAGTTCGCCGGTCGCAACGCCATCGCGGTAGACCACCGTGCCGCCGACGAGGGTCGCGGCGTAACCTTCCGCGCGCTGCACCAGGCGACGACCGCCGCCCGGCAGGTCGCGCGCGACTTCGGGGGCGTGCAGGCGCAGCCGCGCAAAATCGATCAGGTTGAGATCCGCCTTGTAGCCGGGTGCGATGAGGCCCCGGTCGAGCAGCCCGACGGCGCGCGCGCCATCCCGGCTGAGGAGCTTCACCGCGGTCGCCAGCGGCAGGCGCTCGCCGCGCGTGCGGTCGCGCACCCAGTGGGTGAGCATGAAAGTCGGATGACTGCCGTCGCAGATGGTGCCGCAGTGCGCCCCGGCGTCGCCCAGGCCGAGTACCCCGCCCGGATGGCGCATCATTTCGAGCGACGAGTCGAGCGACCCGTGCACGTAGTTGCACAAGGTCACGTAGAGCATGTTGCGGCCGCCGCGCTCCATCATCAGGTCGTAGACGAGCTCCTCCGGCGTGACCCCGAGCCGCCGCGCGCGCGAGGCGATGTTCTGCTCGAACGGCTGCTCGTAGTCGGGCGGGTCGCCGAGCAGGAACATCTGCCCGAAATCGCGCGCGAGCCGGCCGAGCACGATGGTCGGGTCGGGGTCGACCGCCTCGGTGAGGATGCGCGCGCGCACCTCCGGCTTTCGCAGCTCGCGCAGCTTTTCCTCGAGCGGCAGGCGCGAGAGCGCGGCATAGGTTTCGGTGGTGTAGAACGTGTTGAGGGTGAGCTCGTGCCCGAGCAGCACGCCGATGGCGCGACTCAGCACCTGTGCCTTGATCGGCAGCCCGGCTTCATTCGCGGCGGCAACCCAGTCGAGCAGCTCGCGCCAGCGCAGCGTCATCGGGCCGTAGCCGCCTTCGAGCAGCGACACCGACAGCGGGCGCCCCGAGCGCTCGACCAGCCGCCGCAGCAGGGCGAAGGTCGCCTCGACGTCGTCGAAGTCGGTGATCATCTGCATCGTGCCCTTGCCTGCATCCTTCAGCGCCAGAGCGAGGGCCGTCAACTCGTTCTCCGCGGCCTCGAAGCTCGGCGTCGACTTGCCGTCGCTCGATCGGTGGAAGAAGGTGCGCGAGGTCGAAACCCCCATCGCGCCCGCCGCCATCGCCTCGCGCACGATGCCGGCCATTTTTTCCAGATCGGCGGCGGTGGCGGGCTCGCGCTCGGCGCCGCGCTCGTCCATGGCGTAGACGCGCACCGCGGCGTGCGGGAGGTAGCCGCACACGTCCATGTCGAAGCGGCGCGCGGCGATAAAATCGAGGTACTGCGGATAGGTCTCCCATTTCCACGGCAGGCCGTCGACCAGCACCGGGTTCGGGATGTCCTCGACGCCTTCCATGAGGCGGATGAGCATGTCGTGCCGGTCGGGCCGGCACGGCGCGAAGCCGACGCCGCAATTTCCCATCACCACCGTGGTGACGCCGTGCGACGAGGACGGCACCAGGCGGTTCTCCCAGGTGACCTGCCCGTCGTAGTGCGTGTGGATGTCGACGAAACCGGGCGTCACCAGCAGCCCGTGCGCGTCGATCTCGTCGCGGCCGCGCCCCGGCGCCTTGCCCACCGAAACGATCCTGCCCCCGGCGATGCCGACATCCGCCGCGAACGGCTCGGCGCCGCTGCCGTCGACGACCGTGCCGCCGCGAATCACCAGATCGAGCGTGTTCGTCATCTTCCCTCCCCTGGGCGCTACCGCATTCCCGGCATCGAGCCCCGCATGCCGCGCATCAGCTTCGCCAGGCCCCCCTTCTGAATCCGCTTCATCATCTCGCGCATCTGCTCGAACTGGTTCAGGACGCGATTCACCTCCTGCACCGGGACGCCGGCGCCGGCGGCGATGCGGCGCTTGCGCGAGGCCTTGATGATCTCCGGCCGCTCGCGCTCGGCCGGCGTCATCGAGTTGATGATGCCCTCGACGCGGCGCAACTGGCGTTCGTCCATCGTCGAAGACTGCGCGCCTTGAGCGAGCTGCGCCGGGAGCTTCTCCACGAGCGACGCGATCCCGCCCATCTTGCGCATCTGGCCGACCTGCTGCCTGAAGTCTTCGAGGTCGAAGCCCTTGCCCTTCTTCACCTTCTCGGCGAGCTTCTTTGCCTCGTCGAGGTCGACGCTCTTGCTGGCCTCCTCGACGAGCGACAACACGTCGCCCATGCCGAGGATGCGCGACGCCATGCGGTCTGGGTGGAAAGCCTCGAGCCCGGCAAGCTTCTCGCCAACGCCCGCGAACTTGATCGGCTTGCCGGTGACCTGGCGCACCGACAGCGCCGCGCCGCCGCGCGCGTCCCCGTCGAGCTTGGTGAGCACGATGCCGGTCAAGGGGAGGGTCTCGTTGAATGCCCTGGCGACGTTGACCGCGTCCTGG
>JBGPTG010000328.1:0-3988 GCA_041490545.1 Gammaproteobacteria bacterium | reverse complement strand
CCCTCCGAGTCCACGTAGCCGAGCCGCACGCGGTAAAGCGACCGCGCGATTGAGCGCCCGATCCAGTAGCCGAGGCGGAAATAAAGATAGGCGTTGAACGCCGGCACGATTTCGCGCGCATGGCGCTCGACGATCCGCAGCGCAAGCAGCACCGGGACCTTGCGCTGCTTCGCGAACTCCTCGGCGGCGGACTGCACCTTGGGATCGGTGAGCAGGCGGTGGATGAGCGCCTGGCGCTTGGTGCGCTGAAAGGGACGGATGCCGATGCGCAGGCGATCCCCCAGGTTGTCGATCACCTTGTTCGCAGGGTGCGTCACCAGCCAGCGCAGCGCCGGAACGAGCATGTGCTCGTAGAGCGCCCAGACCGCCAGCGCCGACATCACGACGAGCAGCCACGCCGGGACCGCGACGCCTTCGCTCACGGCGCCGCCTGTGAAATGCAGAAAGGAGCGGACAGGCGCAGCGTCAGACCGGCTTCGCCGCCGCCCGGGTCCTGTCGAGCACGGTCATCGCCGAAGCGACGACGCTCGCCACATCCGCCAGGTTCGAGGGCACGATCATGGTGTTGTTGGTCTTGGCAAGGTTGGAAAAGGCGCCGATGTAGAGCTCGGCCACCTTGAGGTTGGCCGCCTGCAGCCCGCCTTCCTTGCCGATCGCGTCGGCGACGGCGGTCACCGCGGCGGCGGTCGCATCGGCGACGAGGCGCAGCGCCGTCGCCTCGCCCTGGGCCTTGTTGATCGCCGACTGCTTCTGCCCTTCGGAGGTCAGGATCGCAGCCTGCTTCTCGCCCTCGGCGAGATTGATCTCCTGCTGCTTCTCGCCCTCGGACTTGGCGATCAACGCTCGCTTTTCCCGCTCGGCGGTGATCTGCGCCTGCATCGCGCGCAGGATCGCCTCGGGCGGGGTGAGGTTCTTCACCTCGTAGCGCAGCACTTTCACGCCCCAGGAGCGGCCCGCCTCGTCGAGCACGGCGACGATCTGGCGATTGATCACGTCGCGGCTCTGTAGCGACTGATCGAGCTCCATCTTGCCGACCTCCGAGCGCAGGGTCGTCTGCGAGAGCTGCACGATCGCGGTGACGTAGTCGGAAGTCCCGTAGGACGCCAAGCGCGGATCGGTGACCTGATAGTAGATGAGGCCGTCGACCGCGAGCTGGGTGTTGTCCTTGGTGATGCACACCTGCTCGGCGACATCGAGCGGCACTTCCTTCAGCGAGTGCCGGTAGGCAACGCGGTCGATGAACGGAATGATGATGTTCAGGCCGGGCTCGAGCACTTCGTTGAACTTGCCCAGGCGCTCGACCACCCATGCGTTCTGCTGCGGCACCACGCGCACGCCCTCGATGACGAACACCACGACCAGCGCGACGATGAAGAACGGGATCGTGAAGGGGCGAACCTGCTCGATGCTGGCGATGATGAAGGTGGCGATGACGACGCCGACGATCTTGAACAGCATGCTGCCTCCCATGGAACGAGTTATGTCCTCCGCCGCCTGCGCGAGATCAGGCGGGCCGCGTCTTGGAAACCTTGAGGGTGTTGCCATCGACTGAATTGATGTAGAGAATTTCGCCCGATTCGCCGGCGGCGTCGCCCGCGACCTGCGCGTCCCAGAGCGCGTCGCGGTATTTCACGCGCGCCTGGCCCGTGTCCCTGTTGACCCAGGCATCGAAGACCGCCGGCTGGCCGAAATCCAGACCCTGCATGCGCCTGGGCATGATCGTCCGCTTGTAGCGATGCACCAGGGCGAGGCCCACGACCGCCACGATCGCCGCGCCGATCGCCTGCCACGCGAACGCGCCGCTCGCGTACCCGACACCCGCCCCGACCAGAGCCGCGATTCCCAGCACCAGCAGGTAGAACGTGCCGGTGACCAGCTCGACGATGATCAGGGCGAAGCCGGCGATCAGCC
Organism: Gammaproteobacteria bacterium; assembly: GCA_041490545.1. GTDB lineage: Bacteria > Pseudomonadota > Gammaproteobacteria > Burkholderiales > SG8-39 > VBDM01. The sequence goes on along the minus strand of JBGPTG010000328.1, from coordinate 2,077 downwards.
AGGCGAGGGAAATATCCACGGGGCGGGTAGCAGAGGCACGAGTGCCGCCTATGCTACCTCATACAGCCGCAAGAGCCCAAGGCCTGCGCCGCACCGATTCGAACCGGAGTAAACTTGGCCGCATGGATCCTGCCGTTCAGCAAAAACTTTCGGCGTTGGGAGAACTCTGTACCCGTTAAGGGGTTCGCAGGTTGGAGCTTTTCGGCTCTTCGGCGACCGGCCGTTTCGACGCCGGCAGGAGCGACTTGGACTTCCTCGTCGAATTTCTCCCTCTCCAGCCGGGCCAGCATGCCGACGCCTACTTCGGACTTAAGGAAGAGCTGGAAGCACTGTTCGACCGGAACGTAGACCTGGTGATGAATTCGGCAGTCGTCAACCCGTATTTCCGCGAAGAGCTGGATCGTACACGCACTGCATTGTATGCGGCCTGAGTCGCGTAAATACCTCTTCGACATCCAGACTGCCTGTAGAAAGCTCCGGTGATTTACCGCAGACAAGGGGTAACGCAGCGCCGAAATTACTGAATGCGTCAACGCCGTCCGACCCAATACCCCGGCCTGCGGCTGTGATGCGCAACGGCGATGACCCGGATCACGTCGACCTGCACGCGGTAGATCAGAGAATAGGGAAAGCTGTGGAGCGGCAGAGTTCGCGTGTTGCGCCTGATGGCTCTGCCCAGTTCGGGAAACCGGTTCAGGAGATCAAGCGCTTGATCGAGTTCATCGGCGAAATCATCCGCTGCGACAAACGCGCCTTCGCCGATGTACCAGTCGACAGCCGCATCGGCATCGGCTTGCGCCTCGTCGCTAAGACTGACCCGCACCAGTTTTGGCAGAACTGATTTTTGCGCGGAGTCGGGTCATCACTTCATCGGCAGGCGTCCATTGCGTGCGCCCGGCTTCCATGTCCGCCACGCGGCGCGCGATTTCCTCATCCCATGCCTTGGCAATGACTTCGGGCGAGTCTTCGGGTTCGCCTTCAAGGCTGACAATCAGGCGATGGATCAATTCGCCGCGTTCCGGAGGCGACAATCGCAAAGCCTGGCTTTCAATCTCTTTCAAAATTGCCGACATGATGTCCACCAAGAAAAGATATGCGAGGCAATTATGTTACCACCACGAAACCCACCGCGAACCGCGCAAAGGGCTTGAGGAAGCGCTCTTTTTGCTAACCGAGGTTGCTCTGCGCGGTGGAGGGTTTGATGGCCTGGAGACGCGCTGAGCCGGCAGTTCGACGCTACGGGGCGCGGGCCTTGCGCCACGATGGTGCGTCGGTTAGCATGCGCTAATCAATCTGATTAAAGCTGACCAACCGATGGAAACGCGCGTCGTTACGAGCCACCTGCCGGCCGAGCTCGCCGAAAAGCTCGACGGGCTGGCCGAGCGCCTCGACCGCCCCAAGGGGTGGATCGTAAAGGAGGCGATCGCTTCTTACGTCGCGCTGGAGGAAGAGCGCGGCCGCATGACGATCGAGGCGCTGGCCGACGTGAGAGCGGGGCGCGCACACGAGCACGCCGAAATCGAGGCTTGGGCGGGACGCCTGGGTACTCCGAAGCGCAAGGCCCGCCGCTGACCGTGGCGCTGCGCTGGACCACCAGTGCGCGTTCGGACCTGGTACGGCTCCACGAGTTCCTTGAGCCGATCAACCGGCGGGCCGCCACGCTGGCCGTTCGCCAACTCGTCGCCGGCGCGAAGCGCATTCCCGCGCGCCCGCGGCTCGGCGAGCGCCTGCGGGAATTCGCGCCACGCGAGGCACGGCGGATCCTGATTGGGGACTACGAGATCCGCTACGAGCTGACCGCGCGCGATGTTTTTGTGCTGCGGATTTTCCACACCCGCGAAGATCGCTGAGCTGTAAGCGGGAAAACCGGGGACAGACCACGGTTTGTCGAACGGTTCCGAGCGCGGCGTTTGCGGGAAACCGTGGTCTGTCCCCGGTTTACTGACTTACGACCCTGCGCAGACGGGCATCATCATCGCCTGCAGGAATTCGCCGCTGGAGCGGTCCTCCACGATCGCCGCCACGCCCAGGTGCTTCGGGTCGGCGCCGGGCAAGAGCGGCAGCACGCGTTTCTCCT
>JBGPTG010000327.1:0-4001 GCA_041490545.1 Gammaproteobacteria bacterium | reverse complement strand
TCAGCGCGCAAGCGGCGCAGGTCGAATGTCTGGCCCGAACTGACCAGATTCTCGCCGTGGCAGGTAAAACAATAATTGTTGTAGACCTTCTCACCGGCCTGGATTTTCCTGCTGTCCTGCGCAAATGCGGCCTGCATGGATTGCAGAACGGCACCCATCACAATCAACGCGCTGACGAATGCACGCACACTTTCCCTCGTAATTTTCCCGTATGCGGGCTCGCCGAACGAACACTGCGCGAACCCCGCGCGTAACCCGGGGGTTGCCCTTACTTGTCGAACAGGCCGAACGTCCACATCGACGCGCCCGCCGGCACATTCACGAGATTCGGATCTCCGGCGCGCAGGGCGTAGACGCCGCCAATGCCGCTCATCACGGTGACATACTGCTTGCCGTTCTTTTCCCAGGTCACCGGCTGCCCGAGAATGCCGGAGGGCGTCTGGAAACTCCACAGGACCTTGCCGGTATCCGCATCGAGCGCCTGAAATTCTCCGGTCATGACGCCGGTGAACACAAGATTGCTCGCAGTGACCAGGGTCGATGACCAGTTCGGGCTCTTGTAGGGCATTTCCCACTTGGATTTTCCGGTCATCGGATCCACGGCCTTCAGATACCCGCGGACGTTGGGATCGTCGAGGACCGTCGTGCGTTTGACGGTGCCGGGCCCCGACGGGCGGCCGGGAACGAGTTTCGGCGGATCTTCTGCTTCATAGGTCATGCCGACGTGGATGGTATTGATGTAGAGCATGCCGGTCTTCGGACTGAACGACATGTGCTGCCAGTTCGTCACGCCCGACACCGACGGCCACACCGTGACCTTCCTGCCTTCGAGCGCGCCCCTGTAGACATCGGTGACTTTCGGCCGTCCGGTAGTCATGTCGATGCCATCGGCCCAATTGACCTTGTCATAGGCATTGCCGGCCAGCAGTTTCCCGTTTTTCGCATCCAGCACGTAGAGGAAGCCGTTGCGGTTGGCCTGCATGACCACCTTGCGCGGCTTGCCATCGACCGCGATCGTTGCGATCACCGGCGTTTGCACGGCGTCAAAGTCGAACGGGTCGTGCGGCGATGTCTGGAAATACCAGACGCGCTCGCCCGTCTTCGGCCTGATGGCGAAGACCGAATTGGTGAAGAGATTGTCGCCCTTGCGCGCGCGCGGGTTCCATGGCGCGGGATTTCCGATACCCCAGAACACCAGATCGAGTTCCGGATCGTAGGAGCCGGTCACCCAGGAGCTGCCGCCGCCGGTCAGGGCGGAATCGCCTTGCCAGGTTTCGGAACCCGGTTCGCCGGCAGCCGGTACCGTATAGAGCCGCCACAAGTGCTTGCCGGTGGCCGCGTCGTAGCCTTCGACGAAACCGCGATGGCTGTACTCGGCGCCGGCGACGCCGACGACGACGACGCCATTGACGACCAGCGGCGCGCCCGTCATCGCATATCCGTTGGCGATGGTCGCGGGCGCGGGCGAGGCCGTGCTCCACAGCTCCTTGCCGGTTTTTGCGTCCATCGCGACGATGTGATTGTCGAGCAGGGCGCGGATGATCCTGCCTTCGTAAATGGCGGCGCCGCGGTTGACGATGCCGCAGCAGACGACGCGCAGAGTCTCCGGCGGATACTCATGATTGGTGCGCCAAAGCTGCTTGCCGGTCATGGCATCGACTGCCATCGTCGCGTTGTGGGCCGTCGTATAGATCACGCCGTCCTTGATGACGGGGAAAGCCTCGGCGCCGCGATTGTCGGTAATCGAATAGGCCCACATCGGGACCAGCTTCGTCACGTTGTTCTTGTCGATCTGCGTGAGCGGGCTGTATCTCTGTCCGGCGTAGCCCATGCCGTAGACGAGCACATCCCCCGGTGTTGCGTGATCGTTCCTGAGATCGTCTGCGGTCTGCGCCAGAGCGCCGCCGGCCAGAATGGCCGTCAGCGAAAGCGCGGCGAACGTCCGTATGGGCCTGGTCATGAGTCCTCCTCCTGAAGTATCGTCACGATGCCAACCATTCCGAATTGCGTCGAAGCGGATGAATCATCACGCCAAACCGAGAGACTTGTAAAGACAATCTTCGGAAACATCTGCCGCCGGGCCCCGGCTCATCTCCCCGAGCCATCCGGAAACTGCGCAAGAATCCCCCGCATCCGGAAATAATGCAAGAAGCTTCGTGTTTGTTGGCCTGCTGCTATATTATTTGCAGGAGCGCCGGTTCGACAAGGCCGCGCGCCGGGAGATCCCGTATGAAAAAATACATCTGCGTCCTGCTGGGGAAGGACTTCAAGGGAAAGATCTCGCTCTCGTCATTTACCTCGCCGCACTTCCGCTCGCCTTCGTGCACCCCTGGATTTCGTGCGGCCTGTATGTGCTGGTGGCCGCGATCTGGCTGTGCCCCGACCGGCGCTTCGAAAAGCTGCTGGGTGAATTGAAGGCGTAGCCGCGCCGCGGGTGACGGATTGCCGCCGAAGGGGTATCTTCCGCGAGATGTACGCAACACCGAGACAGGCAGGCTGGATCGCGTGCGCACTCGCCCTGTTGCTCCTCGCCGGCTGCGGGAGCGCGCCGCAGCGCGAAGCGGCCGCCTACCCCACCGCCGCCCGCGTGGACTTCGGCAATTCCGCCGAAGTGAAGCAGCAGCTCAACGTCCAGTATCGGCAATGGAGAGGCGCGCGATACCGGATCGGCGGCCTGTCCACGCACGGCATCGACTGCTCCGGCTTCATGTACGTGACCTTCAAGTCGAAACTCGGCGTGGTGCTGCCGCGTTCGACCGAGCGGCAGGCGGACGTGGGCAGCAGCGTCGAGCGCAACCAGCTGCGCGCCGGCGACCTGGTCTTCTTCAAGACCGGCCTCTCCCTCCGCCACGTGGGCGTATACCTGGAGCACGGCAGGTTCCTGCACGCCTCGACGAGCCGGGGCGTGATGATTTCCGAGCTCGACGACGCGTACTGGAAGCCGCGTTACTGGAAGGCGAGGCGGATAGACGCCTGAAAGACGCCGCCACCGGAGGCGGTGCGCAGCGCCTGGCCGCGCGCGCTGCACACATTGGCCAGCTCACTGCCGTCCCGGGGCAGCCTCCTGCACCAGGTTTCGGTCGATCAGCGTAATCTCGATGCGGCGGTTTTTCTTCCGCCCTTCGACGCTGTCGTTCGGGGCAACGGGCTGGTATTCGGCGCGGCCCGAGGCGACCATCCGTTCGGGCGGAATGCCCACTTCCTGCAAGTAGCGCACGACGGTCGTCGCGCGTGCGACCGACAGTTCCCAGTTGGAGGGAAAGACCTTTTGCAGCGATTTGGTGATCGGCACGTTGTCGGTATGGCCGACGATCCGGATGACCTTGTCTTCGTACCCCTTCAGCGCCTCGCCGACCTTTTTCAGTACCGCCTTGCCGGTGTCCTTTAGGTTCGCCCGGCCGGAATCGAAGAACAGCTGCTCGGCCACATCGACCGTCAGCATGTCCTTGTACTGCCGCACCTGGAGCTCGCCTTTCTTGACCTCCTCAGTGAGGTTGCGCACCAGCGCGTCGTATTGCGACTGGTTTTGCTGGCTGGCGGCCAGCAATTGCGTCTTTTGCTGCTCGAGGGCATCGATCTGCTTGCGCAAGTTCGCCAGCTGCTGCTCCAGCGAAGTCTTTTGCTGCTCCAGCGAAGTTTTCTGCTGCTCCAGCGAAGTCTGCTGCTGCTCCAGCGCCGAGCGCTGCGACAGCAGGCTCTGCACTTGCTCCTGGAGTCCGGCGCGCTGCTTTTGCAGAGCGACGATCTCCTGGTTCTTTTCCGACTCCAGCTTGTCGTAAGTGCCCTGGCTGACACACCCGCTCGCCATGACGGCGGCGGCGAGCACGGCGCTTGCAGCGTGCAATCCCGTTCGGTTCATCTTCATCTCCTTTGCCATGGTGCACCGTCGAATGGGTTATCAAACACCAGCGCAGCGTGTGACTCCGCCGGCGGATTCGCCGCCGTGGGTGGTTCCCCGGCGGGGATCGGTGGCACACTACTCACAATTCGCAATCATACGC
>JBGPTG010000326.1:0-4040 GCA_041490545.1 Gammaproteobacteria bacterium | reverse complement strand
GCTGAGCGTCATCATCGGGAACAGGTGCACCGTCTCGACCAGCAGCACGCCGTGCACGCCGTACATGAAATTGATCGGTTGCTGCAGCCCGAACCAGTCCTCGAGCAGGATGTTCACCGTGCCGGCGCGGCCGAGGATGAAGACGAAGCCGAGCACGCCGACGAGCGGCGGCAGGATCATCGGCAGCATCGTCAGGTAGGAAAAGAGATTCCTGTAAGGGAACTCGTAGCGCAGGATCAAATACGCGACCGCGATCCCGACCACGGAGGTCGTGACCACCGCCGCCGCCCCGAGAGCGAGCGACTTCCACAGCGAGCGCAGGTAGAACGAGTCGGTGAAGAACTCGTAGAAGTTCACCAAGGTGAACTGGCCCGCCTCGTTGGTGAAAGCGTCGTAGAAAATCCGCGTGAGCGGATAGAAGACGAAGACGATCAGGAACACCCAGATGAGGGCAAAACCCGCGGCTGCGAGCGGAGACCTCGGCAGCTTGAGCACTTGTGCGCTCACTGCGCCTGGATCGCCAGGGTGCCGTTCCACGCGAAGGCGATCTCGACGTCACTGCCCATCGCGCGCTGCTCGTGGTGCCACGGGTCGCGGTCGTCCACCTTGAAAGTGATTCCCTGCCCCAGGTCGACGTCGTAGCGCAGCGTGTTGCCGAGGTAGGCGGCGAAGCTGATCTTCCCCTTGGCGAGGTTGCGCTCGGCGCCCGCGCCGCCCACGGCGATGTTCTCGGGCCGCACGCAGATCACGCACTTGTCGCCGGCGCGAAGCTCCGCGTTCGGCAATGCCCGCAACTCGCCGAGCGCGGTATCGACCTTAAGGAAGCCCGCTTCGGCCGCACGCACGGTACCGTCCAGCAGGTTGTTGATGCCGATGAAATCCGCCACGAAGCGGTTTTGCGGCCGCTCGTAGAGCTCCTTCGGCGTGCCGATCTGGAACACCCGGCCCTGGTTGAACACCACGATCCGGTCCGAAAGCGTGAGCGCCTCTTCCTGGTCGTGGGTGACGTACACCGTGGTGATACCGAGCTCCCTCTGCAGCTTCCTGATCTCGGCGCGTACCTGGATGCGGATCTTGGCGTCGAGGTTGGAGAGCGGCTCGTCGAGGAGCAGGATCTTGGGGTTGAGCACCAACGCGCGCGCGAGCGCCACCCGCTGCTGCTGCCCGCCCGAGAGCTGGCCGGGATAGCGCTCGCCCAAGCCCGTGAGCCTGACCTTCTCCAGCACCGCCGCCACACGCTGCGCGATGTCGGCGCGGCCGACCTCGCGCAGCTTCAGGCCGTAGGCGACGTTGTCGAACACCGTCATGTGCGGCCACAGCGCGTAGTTCTGGAACACCATGCCGATGCCGCGCTCGTGCGGCGGCACCTCGTTCACGCGAGCGCCGTCGAAGCGGATCTCGCCCTCGTCCGGGGTGTAGAAGCCGGCGATCAGGCGAAGCAGCGTGGTCTTGCCGCAGCCCGAAGGACCGAGGAGGGTGAACAACTCCCCCTCCCCGATCGAGAAGCTCGAGCGCCCGACGACCTCGTTCTTGCCGAACCGCTTGGTGATGTCGTGGACGCTGATCTGCATCAGCTCAGTATTTCCTTTTCAGCTCTTCGATGGCCGACTCGATGTCCTTGCGAAACTGGCTGTTCACCGCCTCGTAGCGCTTCTGCGCCATGTCGTCGTCGTAGATGTTGGTGACGTCGACGTCGAAGTAGGAGCGAAGCCCGCCGGTGAACTCCACCGCCATCTCGGCGGTGGAGCCGGGCGCGCCCTGGACGCGGTACTTGGGCGTGATCGGGAATACGCCGCGCTCCATCGCCACCTTTTGCCCGCGCTCGGTCAGCAGGAATTCGATGAAGGCGCGCGCCGCCTTGGGGTGCGGCGCTCCCGCGATGACGGCGATCGGCTCGGGCGTGATCCAGGCGGTCTTCGGGGCGACGAACTTGAGGTCGAAGCCGGCCAGGCGGTCTTCGAAGGCCATGTAGCTCGGCACGGCGAAGCCGGCGGCGAATTCGCCCTTGGCGACCACCGACGGCACGTCGCGGCTGCGGGCGGTGAAGATGCCGGTGTTCGCGCCGAGGCGCTTCAGCCACTCCCACCCCTTGGCGTCGCCTTCGCGCTGCAGGATCACCTCATAGGTCGCGTGGCTGCTCGAGGAGCGCGTCGGCGCGCACTGCGCGACGTTGCCTTTCAGCTTGGGGTTGAGCAGATCGTCCCAGTCCTTGGGCGGCTGCACGCCCAGGCGCGCGAGCACTTTCGGGTGATAGACGATGCCGTAGGGCTCGAGCACCGTGCCGGTCCAGAAGCCTTTCGGATCTTTCAGGTAGATGGGCTTGGGCTTGCCGATGGTAGCGGGAATCGCGTCCATCACCGACTTGGGCAGGTCGAGTCTGGCGAGCAGTTTCTGCTCGGCTAGCTTGTCGAAGAGCGCGCTCTCGCCTCCCCAGAAGATGTCGGCCTGCGGCCGGCCCTTCCATTCGACGATCTGCCCGTAGGCGACCGGGGTGCCGGCCGCGAGCGCGCTGGTCTTGACCGTGACATTCCACTTCTCCTTCGCGTACTTGGCGAACTCGGCGAGCGACGGGTCGGTGAGGGTCTTCGCAACCGGCGTGATGAGCACCAACTCGTCCTCGATGGACTGCGACGCGGGCTGCGCCACGGCCAAGCCCGCTCCCACAGCCAACCACATCGAGGCAAGCGCAATTGCAAGGGTTTTCAGATGATGAACCATGACATCCTCCTTTGTTCGGACATATGGGTCAGGCACTGCGAATCTACCGGCAGGCCGGGCCGGTCTCTTGATCCTTGTCAAACCTCGCTCGCTCAGCGCCGATAATATCTGCAAATGGCGCGTGTCGGTATCATCGGAGGCGGGGCGTTCGGGACCGCCATGGCGTGCGTGGTCCGCAGTTCGGGTCACGATACCATCATCTGGGCACGCGAGCCCGAGGTCGTCGCCTGGATCAACGCCGAAGGAGTCAATCAGCTGTTCCTCAGCGGTGTACGGCTCGCCCCGGGAATCGTCGCGACGAACGATCTTGCATCGGCGGCGGAGAACGCCGATTTCCTGCTGCTTGCGCCGCCGGCGCAGCACATGCGCTCTGTGACGACGCCGTTGCGCGCGATGCTCAAGACGGGCACTGCCGTGGTGACGTGCTCCAAAGGCGTAGAGCGCGGCACTTGCGCGCTGATGCCCGAAGTGCTGGCCGAGACGCTGCCCGAAGCAAAGATCGCAGTCTTGTCGGGACCATCCTTCGCACGTGAGGTCGCGCTCGGCCTGCCCTGCGGGGTCACGCTTGCCTGCGTCGACGCGGCGCTCGGTGAAACATTGGCCGGCGCGATCGGCACTCCGCGTTTTCGCACCTATCTTTCGGACGACGTGATCGGCGCTGCCGTCGGCGGCGTGATGAAGAACGTGCTCGCGATCGCTGCCGGGGTCATCCAAGGAAAGAGGCTCGGCGAGAATGCCAGAGCAACGATCATCACGCGGGGCCTCGCCGAAGCGACGCGGCTGGGTATCGCCAAGGGCGCCAAGATGGAGACCTTCATGGGCCTGTGCGGCGTCGGCGACCTCGTGCTCACCTGCAACAGCATGCAGTCGCGCAACACTTCGCTGGGCGTCGCGCTCGGCGAGGGCAAAACACTGCAGGAGGTCCTTGCCGCGCGCAAGGAAGTCACCGAAGGCGCCTATTCGGCGGAAGCGGTCGCGGCGCTGGCCAGGCGCCTGGGCGTGGACATGCCGATCGTCGACGCGGTGGACCAAGTGCTCAACCGCGCAGCCGATCTCGATGCGACGATCTCGCGTCTGCTCGCCCACCCCTACCATTTCGATCGCGCCGCCGGCTGAGGAATTCCGAGGTCGGGCCCGCAAACCACTGCCGCCGCCGTGCCCTGCTAGAATTTTCCATGCGCTACGTTCTCGCCCTCGACCAGGGAACGACCAGCTCGCGCGCGATCGTGTTCGACGAGCGCGGCGCGCCGGTCTCGGTCGCGCAGCGCGAGTTCCGGCAGTTCTTCCCCCAACCCGGCTGGGTCGAGCACGATCCCGAGGAG
>JBGPTG010000325.1:0-4041 GCA_041490545.1 Gammaproteobacteria bacterium | reverse complement strand
CCGCACAGCCCGCAGATCCTGGGGCTCAACCGCGTGCTGTGGGGCGGCGTGTTCCTGTACGTCAAGGAGGCCAACCGGCCCGATACCATCGAGCGCTACGGCCTCGGCACTCCGGACGACTGGCTCGAGCGAAATCTCTATTCGAAGTACAAGATCCTCGGGCTGACGCTGATGGGCGCCATCGACGTCGTCGTGTTCGGCATCGTCCCGGGCATGCTGATTCTTGCGACCCAGATCGTATGGATCCCGTTCTGGGCCGCGGGCGTGATCAACGGCATCGGCCACTACTGGGGATACCGCCATTGGTCCACGCCCGACGCGAGCACCAACATCGCGCCCTGGGGCATCCTGATCGGCGGCGAGGAACTGCACAACAACCACCATGCCTACCCCACGTCGGCCAAGCTCTCGAACAAGTGGTACGAGTTCGACATCGGCTGGTTGTATATCCGCATCCTCGAAGCACTGGGGCTTGCCAGGGTCAAACACGTTGCACCGACTCCGCACTTCGTCGCGCCCAAGCCGGCCGTGGACCACGACACGCTGCAGGCGGTCATCTCCTGCCGCTACGACGTGCTGGCGAAGTACGCGCGGTCGCTGAAGCGCATCTATGCGGAGGAAATCGCCAAGCTGCGCCGGCTCTCGCCGCAGGATGCGCGCGCGCTGCAGACCCTCGAGCCCTGGCTGGATCGCGACGACAAGATGCTGCGCGACCCCGAGCGCACACGGCTTGCCGAAATCTTGCCAAAGTCGCACGCGCTGCAGATCATGGTTGCGATGCGCCGCGAGCTGGCCGCGCTATGGGGACGCTCCACGGCCTCGCGCGAGCAACTCGTCAAGCAACTGCAGGACTGGTGCCGGCGCGCAGAGGCAAGCGGGATCGAGGCTCTGGTCGAATTCTCTCAGCGCCTGCGCTCTTACGCTTGAACCGGGGGCCTTAGCCCGCCCCAGACCCCTGCAGTCCTTCGTCTCGGTGCGGACTAGGCGAAGGCCGCTATGCTTCGGGTATGACCGGCGACGGAGACAAGGATAGCAAGGCGCTTTCGCGTCTGCGCATCGACAAATGGCTCTGGGCGGCGCGCTTTCACAAGACGCGCAGCCTTGCCGCACAGGCGGTGGAGGGCGGCAAGGTGAAGCTGAACGGCGAGCGCGTGAAGCCCGGCAAGGACGTGAAGCCCGGCGATCTCGTCGAGGTGCGCTCGGGCGAGCTGCAATGGCAGGTCGAGGTGCGCGCCGTGTCGCCGCGGCGCGGGCCGGCATCCGAGGCGGCGAAGCTCTACGGCGAAGCCGACGAGAGCCGCGCCAAGCGCGAGCAGATGCTCCTCATGCGCCGCGCCGGTACGCATCCCGCGCACGACACGCACGGCCGGCCGACCAAGCGCGACCGGCGCATGATCCGCCGCTTCACCGGCGAGTGAGCCGGTGCGTCCAGGCGAACGCGCCTTACTACGACGGGTGCTGCGTTCAGGTTCGCACCCCGTTTCGAAAGACTACCCGGCGCCCAAACGGCTACATCACTTGACTCAGCAAGGCGAGGAGAAGCAACAGCACGGTAAGCGCTTGCCAGCCGACCCGCCGGAACATCAGAATGTGGCTGCGCGCCTGGTCCGGGACTCCGCCGTGTGCCATCGAGGCAATACCCTCGATCAGCGCGAGAATCGTGGCCACCAACCCCGCCACGACGAGGAGTGTCATGGTGTTCATGCGCCACCTCCTGTCCGTCTCAAGATGAAACCATAACAGACACCTTTGCCCGGCGACCTGCTTTGATCCAGGTCAAACAGCTTGCCTCGCACAGCGCATAATTGGTTTTTCGCAGTCAGGCGGTCCTGCCAAACGGGTGAAACCATTCTTCGTCGAAGTCGAAAAGGCGCATCCGGAGTATTTCAACGACCTGCCGCCGCTGCCGGGGGCAAGCCGCTAGGCGCGGGAGCGCCGCGGTTTCGAGGATCGAATCCGACAGGCCATCGGCAGCCATGGGCGAGGCGAGCGTGAAGAAACTCCATCGATTCGTCGAAGGCAGGAAGGTCGCCGGCATCTGCGGCGGACTGGGCGAGTACTTCGATCTCGACCCGGTGTTCTTTCGCCTGTTCTTTCTCGTGTCGCTCCTTTTCGGCGGGCTCGGAGCGGTGGTCTACCTGATCCTGTGGGTCATGGTCCCTCTAAAGACGGGCGCGCAGGGCCAAAGCCGCCCTGCGAGCCGGCTGCATCTGTCGAATTCAGATCGCAAGATCGCGGGCGTGTGCGGTGGTCTCGGAGAATGGCTCGAAATCGATCCGGTCCTTTTCCGGGTTGCGTTCATCGTGCTCGCCCTGGTGTGCGGTCTTGGCATCCTCGTGTACATCGTGCTGTGGCTCGTGATTCCGCGTCCTTCGACCCTGCCCGCCACCGGTAATTCCTCAGGCTGAATGTGACGAAGGCGCGCAAAGGCCCGATACGCCCGGGATGACATGGATGCTGCGCCGGGGAAGGCAAGGCGAGGTGGATGACAGATCGGGCAAACTCTCTTACTCTTCTCCCGGGAGAGAAACGGAGAGTCTCATGAGATTCATTGCCTTGATTGCGGTCCTGCTCGCCGCCTGCGCCACGCGCGGTCAGCTCGGCGAAGCCACCGACAGCTGGTACGGCGCGGCCTACGACGAGGTGGTGCTGCGCTGGGGCACGGCGGTGCGCAGCACCAGGCTCAACGACGGACGCGACGTCTATACCTGGGTGTCCGAAAGCGTGGGCACCCGGGGACGCGCTTCGCAGTCGGTGGGCATCGGCTTTGGCAGCGGCGGGGTCGGCATCGGCACCGGCGTGATGTTCGGCGCGAGCGGCGGCGAGCCGCAGCGCTGCGAGCGCACGCTGATCTTCAGGGCCGGGCGCGTCGACGAGCAGACCTGGCAGGGACCGGCGGAGTACTGCGGCACGTTCCGGCGGGACGTCGCCCCGGCCCGCTAGCGGTTCGGATGGACGGTCGCCGGCGCCAGGGCCGCGCCGGCCAGAGTCCGCGCACGCATGCGGGAAAGCACCACCGTCAGCCCCACGCCGGCGACGCAGATCGCGCTCGTCCCGATGAAGCCCCACTTGAAGGCGCCCGAGGTGTCCTTCACCACGCCGAGCGCGTAGGCGAAGGTGAGCGCGCCGAGGTTGGCGAACATGTTGCTGAATCCCGCCGACATGCCGGCGACGCGCACCCCCAGCACCTCGACCGGCACGTGGAACAGCGGCCCGAAATAGAACTGCACGAATACCGCGTTTACCGCGACCACCGCCACCAGCAACGGGATGGAGTCCACATAGACGAGCAGCGCCGAGGTGCAGGCGAGAACGGCAAGCGAAGCGCCGATCACCAGCGGCGGGTTTCTGAGGCGGTCGGAAACGTAGCCGCCGAGCGCGTTGGAAGGCCCGGTCAGCGCGAAGCCCATTGCCGTGATGAATCCCGCGGTCTGCAGCGACAGGCCCCGGTCGGCGACCAGGAGCGAAGGCAGCCAGAAGTTGAACGAAGTCGTGACGCCGAAGCGCACGAACTGGATCGCCGCGCACACCCACATGATAGGGTAGCGGAACAGTTGAAACGCTTCGCGCATGTCCACCGGATGCTTGGGTCCGGCGGCGGGTTTCTCCTTGCCCAGGGCGAGGTACACGAAAGCAGAGCACACCCCCAGGCCCGCGAAGAACATGAACGGCGGGCGCCAGCCGTAGTGGCCCACGAGGAACGGTCCGACGAGGGACAGGAGAATATTGCCGGACACGCCGCCGATGACGTACACGCCCATGGCGGTCGCCTTGCGGTTCGCGGGGAACCAGGAAGCGACGAGCGTCAGACCAGGCGCAAAAATCATCGCGCGGAATATCCCCGAGACCCACTGATTCGCCAGCGCGGCCGAGTAGGACTCGATCATGCCGAAATTGATTGACAGCAGCGTCGAGCCGAGGATGCCGATGAAGAAAATGCGCTTCGGGCCGAAGCGGTCGGCAAGGTAGCCTCCCGGGATCTGGCCGAGCGCGTAGGTGAAGGTCGCGGCGGCGGAAAGCATGCCCGCCTGCGTGAAGCTG
>JBGPTG010000324.1:0-4042 GCA_041490545.1 Gammaproteobacteria bacterium | reverse complement strand
GCCGGCGCCGCCGTAGGGAATGTGCACGATGTCGAGGCCCGCCTGCACGCGGAACAGATGTTCGGCGGTCAGGTGCGGGGTGGTGCCCGAGCCCGCGCTGCCGTAACTCAGCTTGCCTGCCTTTGCCTTGGCAAACAGTTCCTGAAGATTGCTCACCCCGAGACTCGGATGAACCACGATCAGATTCGGGCTCGAGGCCACGTCGATCACCGGCGCGAGGTCCTTCTCCAGGTCGTAGCCGGCGTTCTTGTACAGGCTCGGATTGACCGCGACCGCAGTGGTGGTGGCGAGCACCGTGTAGCCGTCGGGCGAGGAGCGCGCCACCGCGACGGTGCCGACATTGCCGCCCGCGCCGCCGCGGTTTTCCACCAGCACCGGCTGCCCCCAGGCGTCGCCGAGCTTCGCAGCGATCAGGCGCGTGGCCACGTCGGCGATGCCGCCGGGGGCGAAGGGAACGATGATCCGCACCGGCTTCGAGGGATAAGCGCCGCCTTGCGCCAGGGCCGACGCCGGAACGAGAAACGCGAGGAATGCAAAGCAAAACAGTCTCGCGGACGGCGCAATCCCCATGGAAAACCCTCCTCGGTATTCGCTGCAGGCGGTGTGGCGGGCGGAAAGCATATCCCGTTTGCGGCAGGCGCGCAGCCGCTTGCCTCCGGTAGAATCGGGTTTTGGAAAACGCGGCCGCCCGCCATGCAAAAGAGAAAACGCCCCGAGGACCTCCGCAGCCACCGCTGGTACGGCACCAACGACCGCAAGGCCTTTGACCACCGCTCGCGCAGCGCGCAGATGGGCTACGACAGGAGCGATTACGCCGGCAAGCCGGTGATCGCCATCATCAACACCTGGAGCGACATCAATCCCTGCCACGCGCACTTTCGGGTGCGCGCGGAGGAAGTGAAGCGCGGCGTGTGGCAGGCGGGCGGGTTCCCGGTCGAGATGCCGGCGATCGCGCTCGCCGAGCCGTTCCAGAAGCCTTCGACCATGATGTACCGCAATTTCCTCGCGATGGAGACCGAAGAACTCCTGCGCTCGTATCCCGCCGACGGCTGCGTGCTCATGGGCGGCTGCGACAAGACCACGCCGGCGCTCGTCATGGGCGCGCTGTCGATGGGACTGCCGGCGATCTACCTGCCGGCCGGGCCGATGCTGCGCGGCAACTGGCACGGGCAGGTGCTCGGCTCGGGCAGCGACACGCGCAAGTACTGGGCGGAGCTGCGCGCCGGCACCATCACCGACCACGACTGGGAAGAGATCGAGGAAGGCATCGCGCGCTCGCCCGGCCACTGCATGACCATGGGCACCGCGTCGACCATGACCTCCGCGGCGGAAGCGCTCGGCCTCGCGCTCCCGGGCGCCGCGTCGATCCCCGCGGCCGACTCGCACCACGCGCAGATGGCGACCGCGACGGGAAAGCGCATCGTCGAGATGGTGTGGGAGGACGCGACACCCAAGAGCCTGCTCACACAATCTTCGTTCGACAACGCCGTCACCTGCGTGCTCGCCTGCGGCGGCTCGACCAACGCGGTCATCCATCTCATCGCGATGGCGCGGCGCGCCGGAATCGCGCTCGACCTCGACCGCTTCGACGCGATTTCGAGGAAGACCCCGGTGATCGCCAACCTGCGCCCCTCCGGCAAATACCTCATGGAGGATTTCTACTACGCCGGCGGCCTGCGCGCGCTGCTCGCCTCGATCGGCGACCTGCTCGACCTCGAGGCGAAAACGGTCAGCGGAAAAACGCTGGGTGAAAATCTGCAAGGCGCGAAGATCTACAACGCCGAGGTGATCCTGCCGCGCGAAAAAGCTCTCATTCCCTCGGGCGGGCTCGCCGTTCTGCGCGGCAACCTCGCCCCCGACGGCGCCATCATCAAACCCGCGGCGACCGAGCCGCGGCTGCTCCAGCACAAGGGGCGCGCGGTGGTGTTCGAGGACTACAACGACCTCCAGGCGCGCATCGACGACCCGGCGCTCGACGTGGACAAGGATTCGGTCATCGTGCTCCGCAACGCCGGGCCCATCGGCGCGCCGGGCATGCCCGAATGGGAAGTGCCGATCCCGAAGAAGCTGCTGCAGCAGGGCGTGCGCGACATGGTGAGGATCTCGGACGCGAGGATGAGCGGCACCGCCTACGGCTGTTGCGTCCTGCACGTCGCGCCCGAGTCCTGGGTCGGCGGGCCGCTCGCGCTCGTCAGGACCGGCGACATCATCGAGCTCGACGTCCCGCGGCGCCGCCTGCAGGTGCTGATCGACGACGCCGAGATGATGAAGCGCAAGCGCGCCTGGAAGGCCCCCGCGCGCAAGTTCGAGCGCGGTTACGGCGCGCTTTTTTCGCAGCACATCAAGCAAGCGAATGAAGGCTGCGACTTCGATTTCCTCGAGGGCACGGCGCCGACGCCGGAGCCGGAGATACACTAGAACATTCCCGGGTGTACGCGCGAGATCGTTTGTCGCAGCGGACGCTCTGAAGCAGGGCGAGAAAGGACGAAACGATGACCTCTCTGATTCGCCGCCGGATCCTTGCCGCCGCGGCCGTGCTCCCGGTGATGCCGGCGTTTGCCCAGTCCCGCTCGCTCACCTGCGGCGAACTCACGCATTCGCAGACTGAAGGGCCATTTTTCAAGACCAACACCCCGCTACGGGTTTCCCTCCTGGAACCGCAAAGCAAGGCTCCGCGCCTGATTGTGACCGGGCAGGTTCTCTCGGCCCGCTGCCAGCCGGTGGCCAACGCGCTCCTGGATTTCTGGCACGCCGACGAGGACGGCGAGTACGACAACCGCGGCTTTCGCTACCGCGGCCACCAGTTCGCGGACGCGCAGGGGCGCTACCGCCTCGAGACCATCGTTCCGGCGGAATACCCGGGCCGCGCGCGCCACATCCACGTCAAGGTGCAGGCCCCGGGGCGGCGCATCCTCACCACGCAGATTTACTTCCGCGACGAGCCCGGCAACCGCCGCGACGGCCTGTACCGAGCAGACCTGGAGATGCGCATGCCCGGCAAAGGCGCCGGCGAGGGAACGTTCGACTTCGTCGTCGAGGTCTGAAGCCGCAGGCCACCTGCTCCCTGCAGGATCATTTCCCCGCGACCAGCGGGCAGTTGCCCTCGTTCAGCGGACGGAACGCCTGCTCCGCCGGAATGATCGACACGATCTTGAAGTAGTCCCAGTCGCCCTTCGACTCCTCGGGCGATTTCACCTGCAACAGATACATCGGGTGAATTTTGCGGCCGTCCTCGCGGATTCTGCCTTTGCCGAACAGCGGATCGTCCGTCGGCATCGCCTTCATGGCGGCGACTACCGCTTTTCCGTCGCCCGCGCCGCCCGCCTTGTCGACCGCCTTGAGGAAATGCAGCACCGACGCGTAGACTCCGGCCTGCATGTCGTTCGGCATGGCGGCGTTGTGCGCGCGCTTGCGGAAGCGCTGCGACCACGCGCGCGTTTCCTCGTTCATGTCCCAGTAGAACGGGTTCACGGTGAGCGCCCCCTGCGAGGCCTTGAGCCCCAGCGCGGGCACGTTGTTGATGCCGAAGATCAGCGACACGATGCTCTGCTTCGCCGGCAAGCCGAATTCCGCCGCCTGCTTCATCGAAGTGGTGGTGTCGCCACCTGCAACCGCCAACGCGACCACCTGGGCGCCTGAGGACTGAGCAGCCAGCAGGAAAGACGAAAAATCGGGTGTCGCGATCGGCACGCGCACTCCGCCCACGACCTTGCCTCCGTCTTTCACCAGCTGATCGGTTGCTTGCCTCTCCAGATCGTGGCCGAAAGCGTAATCGGCGGTGATGAAGAACCAGGTCTTGCCGCCGCGCTGAACCACGGCCTTGGCGAGCGAATGCCCGTATGACCAGGTGTCGTAAGTCCAGTGTACGGTGTTGGGCGAACATCTTGAGCCGGTAAGCTCGGCGCTTCCCGCCCCCGAGCCGATCAGCACCCTGTTCTTCTGCCGCACGATCTCGTTGACGGCGAACGCCACGGCCGAGTTCGGAACATCCACGATGAGGTCGACACCGTCCTGGTCCAGCCACTTGCGCGCGACCACCGAT
>JBGPTG010000323.1:0-4045 GCA_041490545.1 Gammaproteobacteria bacterium | reverse complement strand
CCAGGAATCCCGCAGCGTTACCGCGCGGTTGAACGCCGGCGCGCCGGGCCGGGAATCGAGGCGGTCGGCGACGAAGTAGCCGTGCCGCTCGAACTGGAACCGCTCCTCCGGCGCCGCTTCCTTCAGCGCGGGCTCGAGCTGCGCGGTGACGAGCTTCTTCGAATCCGGATTCAGCTCCTTCAGAAAATCCGCATCCCCCGTTCCCGGATGCGGCACCTTGAAGAGCCGGTCGTAGAGCCGCACCTGCGCTGTGTGCGAGTGCTTCGCGCCCACCCAGTGGATGTTGCCCTTCACCTTGATCGCTTCCGCGCCGGGCGTGCCTGACCGGGTGTCGGGATCGTAGGTGCAGCGCACGGCCGTGATGTTGCCGCCCGCGTCCTTGTCGCAGCCGGTGCACTCGACGACGTAGCCGTAGCGCAGCCGCACCTTGTTGCCCGGGAACAATCTGAAGTAGCCCTTCGGCGGCGTCTCCCTGAAGTCCTCGCGCTCGATCCACAGCTCGCGCGAGAACGGCAGTTTGCGCCTGCCCCAGTCGGGCTTCTGTGGATGGTTGGGCGCCTCGCACTCCTCTTCCTTGCCTTCCGGGTAGTTCTCGATGACGAGCTTCACCGGGTCGAGGACGGCGATCCGGCGCGGCGCGACGCCGTTGAGATGCTCGCGCATGCAGTCCTCGAGCACGGAGAACTCGATCCACGAGTCGGCCTTCGACACGCCGATGCGATCGGCGAAGAGGCGAAAACCTTCCGGCGTGAAGCCGCGCCGGCGCGCGCCCACCAGCGTGGGCATGCGCGGATCGTCCCAGCCGTCCACGTGTTTTTCTCCGACGAGCTGGATCAGTTTTCTTTTCGAGAGCACCACATAGGTGAGGTTGAGGCGCGCGAACTCGATCTGCTGCGGCAGCGGCCGCTGCAGGAGACCGGCCCTGCGCACGCCGTCGTAACCCGTCCAGTCCTCGGCGAGCCGCTCGTTGAACCATTCGTACAGCGGCCGGTGGTCCTCGAACTCGAGCGTGCAGATCGAGTGCGTGATGTTTTCCAGTGCGTCGGACACGCCGTGCGCCCAGTCGTAGCTCGGGTAGATGCACCAGTTGTCGCCGGTGCGGTGGTGCGCGGCGTGGCGGATGCGGTACATCACCGGGTCGCGCAAATTGATATTGGGCGCGGCCATGGCGATCTTCGCGCGCAGCACGTGCTCGCCGTCCTGGAACCTGCCCTGGCGCATCTCGCGCAGGAGCCTGAGGTTCTCCTCGACCGCGCGCTCGCGGTAGGGACTGTTGCGGCCCGACTCCGTCAGCGTGCCGCGCAGCAAGCGCATCTGCTCGGCGTTCAGGCTGTCGACATAGGCGTGGCCGCGGCGGGTGATCTCCTCGGCGAACTGGTACAGGTATTCGAAGTAGTCCGAGGCGTTGTACTCGTTCGTCCCCCAGTCGAAGCCGAGCCACTTCACTGCCTCGCGAATGGAATCGACGTATTCCGTCTCTTCTTTTGCGGGGTTGGTGTCGTCGAAGCGCAGGTGGCAGACGCCGCTGTAGTCGCGCGCCAGGCCGAAGTTGAGGCAGATGGACTTGGCGTGGCCGTAGTGCAGGTAGCCGTTCGGCTCGGGGGGAAAGCGCGTGCGAATCTTCGCCGGATCGGGTGCCGCCGTCTCGAGCGACAGCACCGAGCCGGGTTTGCCGCTCCACTTGCGCCTGGCGTACTTTCCCGCCATGAGATCCGCCTCGATGATCTGGCGGATGAAGTTGGAGGTCGAGGCTTCCGGTTTTATCAGGGGGGACATCGCGCTGTGGGCGTCGAGGGAACGTGCGGAACGGCGATTCTACCCCACGCCTCCCTCAAGATTCGCGGCGGCGCGCTGTCAGGCGTTGAGACATACGCAGGCGCGCGCGAGTGGCGTTCCGGCGATTCCGGCCCGCGGGTCCCGGGCTATTCTCTCGCGCCCCTCCAGCCCGAGTGAGTGATGTCGAAGATGATGCCGTCGGGATCCCGGTACTTCTTCTCGTAGTCCTCGGTGGTTTTCGCGGCGGACACGTCCTGGAAGATCCGGGCGCCGCTTCTCTCCACGGCGCGGCTTTGCGCCGCGAGATCGTCGCAGAGGAAGCCGACGTGGTGCACGCCCACGTAATCCTTGCCGCGCTCGCCGGCGGCGGCGTCGCTGCGGTACTTGAGCAGCGCGAGGCTCACGGTGCCGTCGGAGAGATAGACGCCGGTGGCGGTGGCGGAGTTCGCCTCGCCGACCACCTGCATGCCAAAGGCGTCGCAGTAGAACTTCGCCGACTTATGCGGATCGGGCACCGAAAAGGCGACGTGTCTCAGCTTGGCCATTGTCTTGTGTCTCCGGTGAATTTCCGCGAGCCGCCTCAGTCGGGCTTCGCGCCGGTCGCGCGTACCACCTGGCCCCATTTGGCGATTTCCTCCTTGACGTATTCGGCGGTGCGCGCCGGCGGCTCGGCGATGGCGTCGAAGGCGAGACCCTCCATGCGCTCCTTCACCTCGGGGCTTTGCAGCGCGAGTCGCACCGCGTCGTAGAGCTTCTGCACCACCGCGGCGGGCGTTCCCGAGGGCAGGAACAAGCCGACCCAGGTGTAGTCGAGCATGCCGGGATAGCCGGACTCGACCAGCGTCGGCACCTCGGGCATGGCGGCGATGCGCTTCGCGCTCGACACTGCGAGGGCGCGCAGCCTGCCGGCTTTGATGAACGGCAGCGGCGCTGTCACCGCCATCGAGCCGACCGGCGGTTCGCCCGTGACCACCGCTGCCGCCGCCGGGCCCGCGCCGCGAAAATGTATGGCGGGGAGCGCGAGCTTTGCGGCGATGTTGAACAGGTTCTCACCGGTCAGATGCGGCGTGGTGCCGCTGCCCGGCGAGGCAAACGCGAGCTTCTTGTCCTTCGCGTAGGCGAAAAATTCCGCGAGCGTCCTCGCCGGGACGCCGGGATGCACGAAGATCACGTTGGGCTGCGCCGCCACCACCGTGACCGCGATGAAATCGCGCTCGGCGGAGTAGCCGGGGTCGGGGAAACTGACATTCACCGCAAATGCCGAAGACGTCAGCATTGCGGTGTAGCCGTCGGGCGCGGCCTTCGCCACGGCAGCGGTGCCGATGTTGCCTCCGGCGCCGGCGCGATTGTCGACGATCACCGGCTGGCCGAGAATCTCGGAGAGCTTCGGGCCGATCAGCCGCGCGATCACATCCGGCGGGCCGCCCGGGGCGAAAGGCACGACGAAGCGCACGGGTTTCGCCGGCCAGGCGGCCGGCTGCGCGAATCCGGTGTCGGCGAGGCAGATCGCGGCGCAGGCGAGCAGGTATCGGGCGATAGGATTCATATGCGTCTCGTCGTTTTTCGACGGGAAGAATACGCGCTTCGCCCGGCGAAGGCGAGGACCGTGGCGCAACACACGCCGCCAAAAATTTCACGGTGCCTTTCCCCCGGCGCTCGGGCCGCAGATATTCTGTGTTAGCATCGCCCGATCGATACGCAACAGGGGCCGTGGGCCGGCTGTTGCTGCGCATCACGGACGATTTTCGGGAGGGAATCTGCCGCTGTGAGACCTTTCGGCATATTGGACGATCCGCGCCGCCGCATCCTGATCCGGGCGCTGGCCGCGGGCTTTTTCTCCACGCCCTGGGGCGCGGCCGCGCAGAGCATCTTCGGCGCCGCGCCGCGAAAACTTCCATCCGGCCAATCGATTTACCGTACCTCCGGGCGCGTGCTGGTCAACAGCCGGCCGGCGACGCTGGCGACGCGCATCGCTCCCGGCGACACCGTGGAAACGGCGGCCGACGGCGAGGTGGTGTTCGCCCTCGCCGAGGAGGCTTTCATCCTTCGCGGCGGCAGCCGCGTGGTGATCGAGAAGCCACCCGCGGATTCGCCGCTCAAGACCGCGCTGCGCCTGGCCACCGGCAAGCTGCTGTCGGTGTTTGGCCGGGGAAGGCCGACCCGCATCATCACCGCCACCGCCACCATCGGCGTGCGCGGCACCGGCGTGTACGCCGAGAGCGACCCGGAGCAGACCTACTTCTGCACCTGCTACGGCGTCGCCGACGTT
>JBGPTG010000322.1:0-4059 GCA_041490545.1 Gammaproteobacteria bacterium | reverse complement strand
GTACCCTCCTCCTGAGGACCCGCTGCAAGAATATGCAGCGCACTGCATAGCGCCCAATTAGAACACCTTTAAGGCTTCGGCTTCAACCACAAAAAAGGCGCGCGCAAATAACCCTGCGTGCCTGTAGAAATTGGCGTTGTCGCTCGCGTCGATGGCATCGCAAAAAGCGGCATACGAAGGCCCGATGAATCGACCGAAGAAGTCCTGCTGCTTTTGCAGTGCAGCATCGCCAGATCCCAACAAAATCAAATGCCGCATGACGTCGAAGAGCGCCGCCATGTGGTCTTCCGGCTCGTGCGTCTGTGCCGACCGCGCCAGCCCCAGGTCGGCCAGTTCGCCCCTCAGGCGCACCAGGATCTTTTCCCGTCCGGTTTGCGAAAGGTAATAGCTCGCGTAGGGTGTGACCGGCGCCTTGCCCGTGCCGACGAAGAGTTCGTCGTACTCCAGCCGGGCCGCATCGGCGTCCATGGCGCGCGCCGCAGCCGCGAGCCGACTCCAGGCTTCGCCGACGGCCGACGGCGCCGCATCCGGGGCCTTGTCGTCGGCGCCGCCGATCGCGGCAAGCAGCCCGGTGTCCGGGCCGGCATAGAAGAGCCGCGCGAGCAGCGCGTAGTAGCCGGCGCGTGCCTCGTCTTCCGGGGCTTCCGGCGGCTGGAAATGCAGCGGCGTGACGGTCGCGCTCACTTCCTGGCGTCGAGGATCGACGCCTCGCTCTTGTTATCCATCATGTCCACCACGCGGCAGTCGCCGCACATCTGCAGGCGCCGCAGTTTCGATCCCGGCGCTCCGTCTCCGGAAAACATCGAATGCCCGGCGAGCTTGCCGAGCATGTTGTCCACCATCTGGCGCGTGCCGAAGGGCTTGCCGCAGCGCACGCAATTGAACGGCTCGGCCTGGTTGAGTACCACCTCATGCTTCGCCTGCGCGGCGAGCAACAGCCGCGGCACGAGCGTGATCGCGTTTTCGGGACAGGTCTTCTCGCACAGACCGCATTGCACGCAATTGCGCTCGATGAATTTCAGCATCGGCCGGTCGCGCCCGTCCACCAGTGCCGACTCGGGACAGGCCCCGACGCAGGCCATGCACAAGGTGCAGGTTTTCTTGTCGACCACGACCTGCCCGTAGGGCGCCCTGGCGCCGAGCGCAATTTCCGCTTTCGGTGCGGGCGCGAGCTTTGCGAGGGTGTCGATGGCGAATTCGAGCGTGGCACGCTTCTCGGGAAAGAGATTGTAGGTAGCCGGCTTCGACACCCCTCCCGCCCGCTGCAGCCCCCAGATTTCCTTTTCGAGCTGCGTGGGATCGTCGGTGGCGAAAAAATGGAAGTGCGCCCCGGCGTAGCCGAGCGCGCTGACGATGGTCTGCGCATATCCCATCTGCTTCCTCGATGCGGCGCCATACTCTTCGGCCTGGCGCGGGGTCGCGAGCAGCGCCACCTGGCTCGCGCCGTAGGCAAGCGCCGCGAGCAGCAAATCCATGCCGATCGAGGCGGGATGATGAGTTTCAAACGGGATAACGCGCGCCGGCAGCCCCTTGCCGCGCCGCGCGAGTTTCGCGATCAGCGCCCGACTCTCGCCCGCGTCATGCAGCAGCAGGCAGGCGTCCTTGCCGCCCGCCTGTGCGTACACGGCCAACAGACGCTTGAAGCGCGCGCCGATGTCGGCAACACCCGGATAGACGTGCGTCAGCGCCCCGGAGGGGCAGACCGTCGCGCAGCCGCCGCAGCCCATGCACAGGTGCGGATCGACCTTGACGTGGTCGCCGTCGGGCGCGATCGCAGCGGTCGAGCAGACATCGAGACAGTTGGTGCAGCCGGTTTTCGACGAACGGCTGTGCGCGCAGATCTTCTCGTTGTACGCGAAGAAGCGCGGCTTCTCGAACTCCCCGACCATCTGCGCGAGCTGCGCCGCGGCAAGTGACTGTTCGAGCGGATCGGCGCCCGGCGCGAGATAGCCCTGCGGCGGCTGCAGGGTACGGATCAGCGGCTGCGGCGAGAGATCGAGCACCAGGTCGAAGCGATCGTTGCGCGCGCGCCCGGCGCGGCTGAAATCGATCGCGCCTATGGCGCCGCAGGCCTTTACGCACTGGCGGTGCGCCTTGCACTTGTCCATGTCGATCTGGTAGGAAAAATCGATCGCTTGCTCCGGGCAGGCGTGGATGCAGGCGTTGCAGCGCGTGCAGACTTCGAGATCGATGGGATTGTCCTGTTCCCAGGCGACCTCGAAGGCGCCCAGGTGGCCCGCCACCGACTTCACCCTGCCCGACCACACCGGATAGCGGTGCTCCGCCGGCAACTCGGCATCCGCGGCTGCCGTCATGAGCACGCTCACTTCGAGCTGCCCGATGAGCTTTTCCGCCCATGCGAGCGCCGCCGCGCCCGGACCGACGATGAGCAGCTGCCCGCCGGACTTGTAGCTCACGCCGGGCACCGATTCCGGCTCCGGCAGCTCCGCCAGCGCGAGCAGCGCCGCGATCTTCGGCGTCGCCTTGGCGCCCTCCTTCGACCATCCGGCGTGCTCGCGGATGTTGATGAATTCCAGTTCGGTTGCCGCGCCGGCTTCGCGCGCGAGCTCGGAGAAGAGCGGCGCTTCCTGCGTGCAGGCGACGATGCAGGCCTCGCCTTTCAGCGCGTCCTGGAAACTGCCGACTTCCTTGCGGCAAAGCTCGGTGTGGATCTGGATGGGCTGCTTCAACTTCAGCGCGGCACCGAGCGCCTTGGCGTCGAGCGCCATCGTCTTGTTGCAGTTGCAGAGCTTGAGCGTCTTGTCGTCGAACGCCATTTCAGGCCTTGTTGTCCGGTTCAGCGGGAGACAGCGGCGGTGCTTCCGCGGCATGCTGCGGTTCGGCATTCCCGGGTTCGGGAAGCGGCTGCGCGGCGGGTTCCTGCGCGACGAGCGGAACCTTCTTCGGCGTTTCCTTCTTCTCCTCGTCGTCGAACAGCAGCCCCTTCGCATGTTCGAGGGTCTTCAGCATCGCCAGCGGAATGGGCTCGCCCTTGGTGAAATCTTCGCAGTAAGCCTCGAACCGTTCGAAATTTTCGAAGTGCGGATCGCTGAAGAGCTTCTTCAG
This sequence comes from Gammaproteobacteria bacterium, assembly GCA_041490545.1. GTDB lineage: Bacteria > Pseudomonadota > Gammaproteobacteria > Burkholderiales > SG8-39 > VBDM01. The sequence continues at coordinate 993 of JBGPTG010000322.1, read as the reverse complement.
CGCCGAGCGCCTCAGGTTGTCGTCCACGCCGGGCTTGAGAAACCCGGTGTAGTCCGAGGCCAGTCCCTTGAGCGATTCCACCGGCGGCAGTGGCGGCTCCGCGTCGGCGGCCGGCGCCCCCGGCGCATTCGCTGCCGTCACCGCCTGCGGCGCGGGCGCGTCGTCCGGATTCGGCCCGGCCGGTTTCTGCTCCGTCTTGCGCGCCTCGATCTTGCGCCGCGACCAGCGCGATGCGAAGTTTTCGCCGTCGTCAGCGTTCATGGATCAGCGATCATCGCGTCTCGCTCCCCTGAACGAGGCCGGTCGCGCGCGCTTCTTCGGCTCCGGGCGGTAGTGCTTCCCGACAAACTCGGCAAGCCAGGGCCTCCATTCCGCAGCCATCGGCACGCCGTCGACGCGCCCACCGGCATCCATGAGGCGGGCGGCTTCGTTGTAGCTCACCGTGACGATTATCGGCACCGCGTGTCCGTCCTCGTCGTTCCAGTTGACAAAGACGAAGGGATGCGGCGAGGAGAGATTGAGATAATACCCTTCCGCCTCGTCGGCAAAGAGTTCGAGCTTGAAGCCCGGGTGCAGCCATTGCGCGCGCTCCGGATTCTCGATCAGCAGCCGCGGCGGCGCGCCGGGCGGGTCGCGATCGGGAATGACGCCGAGGGTTTCCCATTTCTGGGACTCCCAGCGGCTCTGGATCGGCGTGCACTCCATCACCACCGCGACGGCGAGACTCGGGCGAAGCATCCGGCTATACTGGTCGGCTACGAAAACGCCCGATTATGAACTGCATTTCCTGACTCGGCTACGCCATGACCGACCGGATCATCAAGATCAGCGACGCGCGCAGGGCAAAACCCCTTCCCCCTGCAGGGATTAGCGCAGGTTCCGAGCGAACCGGAAAGGATACGCTCGGCCGCCCGCTGCACGACCTGCGCATCTCGGTCACCGACCGCTGCAATTTCCGCTGCGTGTATTGCATGCCGAAGGACGTGTTCGGCC
>JBGPTG010000321.1:0-4131 GCA_041490545.1 Gammaproteobacteria bacterium | reverse complement strand
GGCCGTCCCGAGGCCGGGGGCTCGGAAAATCTCGCCGGACTTCCCGGGCAGACCTCCCAAGATGCCGCGAAGTGCGTCATCGACGCTGGGTCCTGAGAAACCCAGAAGCGCCACGGACCCGGAGGCATCAGATATCTTTACCCTGGAGCGCAGCACGAACATGGAAAGGCGTCGATGCACCACGCCGAGAATATCCCGCGAGAGCGCCATCGCGAATCCAGCCTCCTCCCGCCAAAGCAGGAAATTCGCGAGCATTCTTCCCTTGGGAGAGCAGTACGCCCCTTGCGTGCTTCGCGACGACTGGCTGTTGGCCACATCGCAACTCAGCTGGCCTTGCAGGAAAGTTTCCGCATCCTCCCCGCTGAAATGCAGAATCCCCAGATGGTCGAGGGATGCCAGCAGGTCTGCACCGCGCGCGGCGACGAAACCGGAATCCGCGCCGGAAATGGTTGCGTGCGGCAGCGGAACGCTCACCTATCTCACCAGCGATGTCATGTTGTTGTGCTGCCCACCAATTTCAAGACGGCTTGCATACCCGGCCAAACAGTTATTATACGATCGTGGTCAGGCGCCACGACTAAGAGGTTTGCTACAGATGCTGTACCGGCTGAAGCTGCTGTTTGTCTTTGTCTCGGCAATGGTACTGGGATTCTGCGGATGGATATTCTGGTTTGCGCTTTCCCCCGTGGATCTGGCAGCGCCGGTGGTGGAGTTTTCCATTCGTCCCGGGAGTTCGCTGCGCAGCGCTACCCGCCAGATAGTCGACGCGGGGGTGATCATGCCGGACTGGAAATTCACCCTGCTGGCGCGCACCAATGGAGCGGGTGGCAGCATCAAGGCCGGGAGCTACCAGGTGTCCCAGGGCATTGCGCCGCTGTTCTTGCTGCGCAAGATCATACGCGGTGACTATGCGCAGGCGGAAATTCTGTTCGTCGAGGGTTGGCAGTTCCGGCAGATGCGCGAAGCGATGAAGACCCACGCCGACCTCAGGCACGACTCCGAGCAGCTTTCCGACGCCAGGATCATGGAGCGGCTCGGCGCGGCAGGTAAGGCCCCGGAGGGACTGTTCTTTCCCGACACGTACGTGTTTGCCAAGGGCTCGAGCGACCTGGCCGTGCTCGGGCGCGCCTATCGCGCCATGGAAAAAAACCTGCAGGCAGCATGGCAACAGCGCTCGCCGGACTTGCCGATCTCCGACCCTTACGAGGCCCTCATCCTCGCGTCGATCGTGGAAAAGGAAACCGGCCGCGAAAGCGATCGAAGCCAGATCGCCGGCGTATTCACGAATCGTCTTCGGCTTGGGATGAAATTGCAGACGGATCCGAGCGTTATCTATGGGCTCGGCGAGCGATTCGATGGCAATCTGCGCAAGCGGGATCTGGTGACCGATACGCCGTTCAATACCTACACGCGGCTGGGCCTGCCGCCGCATCCGATCGCCATGCCAGGCCTCGCGTCGATTGCCGCTGTCATGCATCCGGGAAACATCGACGCCTTGTATTTTGTGTCGCGCGGCGACGGTACCAGCGAGTTTTCGCGCACGCTCGCCGCCCACAACCGCGCTGTGGCGAAATACCAGATACCCGGAGCCCGGCGCCGGACCCGCCAATGAGTCGCGGCAAGTTCATCACCCTGGAAGGCATCGACGGGGCAGGGAAGAGCACCCACCTGGGTTCGGTCGCACGCATCTTGCGGGAGCAGGGCAAGGACGTCATCGTGACACGCGAACCCGGAGGAACAGGGCTGGGCGAGAAGCTGCGCGAGCTGCTGCTTTCGCAGGCGATGCACGTAGAGACAGAAACGCTCTTGATGTTCGCGGCACGCCAGGAGCACATCGCCGAGGTCATCGAACCGGCACTGTCTGCTGGACGCTGGGTGGTCTCGGACCGGTTCACCGATGCCACGTATGCGTACCAGGGGGCAGGGCGTGGCTTGGACAGCGACAGGCTCGCCGTCCTCGAGCGCTGGGTGCAGGGTGAGCTTCGGCCTGACCTGACCATCGTCGTCGATGTCCCTGTCGAACTCGCGGCAAGTCGAATCGCCAGTCTCCGCACGGATCGGTTCGAGAAGGAAGATCCCGAGTTCTTTGGCCGTGTCCGCCGGGCGTACCTCGAGCGGGCCGCAATGGAGCCGCGACGGGTGCGGGTCGTCGACGGCAGCAAGCCACTTCCCATACTTCATAAAGAAGTTGAAGAACTGTTGAGAAGTATATGTTATTAAATAATATTGATTGGCTATCTTCTGCGTGGAAGGCCTGGGATAGATTCGCCGGCCGGTTGCCCCACGCCGTGCTGATTCAAGCGGGCGAGGGCTACGGCGCGTACGAGTTTGCGCATAGCGTGGCCGCCGCTCTGCTGTGCGAGCAGCCGCGGGCCGACCGCCGGGCCTGCGGTAGCTGCGCGGCGTGCGGCTGGTTTGCCCGGGGGAATCATCCCGACTATCGAGCTGTGATGCCGGAGAGCCTGGCCGAAGACCGGCAGGTCGAAGGCGAGGAAACACCAAAGAAGGAAAAGCGCAGCGAACAGATCCGGGTCGAACAAGTACGCGCTTTGGCGGATTTTCTGGCAGTCGGGACCCACAGGCGCGGCAAGCGCGTAATCCTCGTGTACCCGGCCGAGGCCATGAACGCAAACACGCAGAACGCGCTGCTGAAAAGTCTTGAGGAACCTCCCGCGGAAACGGTGTTCCTGTTGGTCGCCACCCAACCCGACAGGCTCCTGGCGACGATACGCAGCCGTTGCCTGGGATTTTCGCTCCCGTTGCCCGACCCGTCGCAGGTTTCGCGCTGGCTTAAGGAACAGGGGATAGAGCACCCAGAAGCCGCTCTCGCGCGGGCCGGAGGCGCGCCGATGGGGGCACTTGCCACAGCGGATTCGGAGGCTGATTACCGGCGCCTTGTGGAAGGGCTGAGTGACCCCGGGTTCGACCCCGTAAGTCTCGCAGATATGAGTCAGAAGATCCCGATGGCGAAATTTGTGGATTGCCTTCAGCGCTGGGGATTCGATTTGCTCCTTTCGAAAATGAGCGGACGTCTCCGGTACCACCCGAGTCTTAAGTCTGCCGAAGAAATATCGCACCGCTGCAGGGCAGAAGACATCACGGCATTCCTGCGACATCTCGCGCAGGCGCGGGCGCTGGCCCGTCACCCGCTGAATGCCAAGCTGTTTGCGGAGGACCTGCTGCTGCACTACCGACGGCTTATCCTTCCGGGTCGAGCGTGAACGATACTGTGACAGCGACCGAGAGTTTTCCAGGGTTGGTCGATTCGCACTGCCACCTGGATTTTCCGGATTTCGACGGAAAGATCGATTCGGTGCGGGACGAAATGCGCGATCTCGGCGTGACGCACGCCTTGTGCATCAGCGTGAGCCTGGAAGCGTTCTCGAAGGCACTTCGACTTGCCGAGGCGTACGACAATTTTTATGCAAGCGTCGGCGTACACCCTGAACATGACAGTGCCAGTGCGATCGATACAGACCAACTGGTGGAACTTGCAGGACACCCCCGCGTAATCGCCATCGGCGAGACCGGCCTTGACTACTACCGGTCGACGGGGGATCTGGAGTGGCAGCGTCGGCGGTTCCGAATCCATATCCAGGCAGCCCGCAGAAGCGGAAAGCCTCTGGTGATTCACACGCGTGAGTCGGCGGAAGATACGCTGCGAATCATGCGTGAAGAAGGAGCGGCCGACGTGGGCGGCGTAATGCATTGCTTTACGGAGACGCAAGAAGTGGCCACCGCCGCCATCAACATGGGTTTCCTCGTCTCCTTTTCGGGGATCGTGACCTTCAAGAACGCGGTGGCGTTGAAGGAGGTTGCGCGCAACGTTCCTCTGGAGTCGCTGCTCGTTGAAACCGACGCGCCCTATCTTGCACCGGTTCCGCAGCGCGGCAAGGTGAACCGTCCTGCCTGGGTCCGGTACGTAGCGGAAGAGGTTGCCCGGCTTCGCGGCATAGGCGTGGAAGCGCTCGCCCTGGCCACGACGGCCAACTTTCGCCGGGTATTCTCACCACCGGATTGGATTGAGAAACGACTTTAGGAAAGTGCTGGAACTATATGGTGATAATCGGATATATTTATACTGTAGTAGGGGACTTGATGGCAATATTATTTAACATAATACACATATGC
>JBGPTG010000320.1:0-4144 GCA_041490545.1 Gammaproteobacteria bacterium | reverse complement strand
GTACCGTACGTGGAAGCAAGAGACCAGGCGCTTCGCGGCCGCAATAGCTCGAAACTCCTGCAGTACCTCGATCCCACCATCGATGCGAGCGTTGGCGACATCATCGGTGACAGGAGTCTGCGCGAAACCTATTTCGGTTTCGGCGTCAGCCACCGCTCCGGCATCTTCGGCATGGCGCAGATTTTCGACAACGTCAACGGCGGGTCGAACTACATCTACACCTTCATCGAGTGGCGGATGTAGCCGAGCGGCTCAATCTCGGCCGCTCTCTTCACGCCAGAAGCCGAGCGCGTCCTGCGCGGCTCGATCCGAGTAGCTGAAGATCACGCAGTCGGTTTTCGCGGCGAACCGGTGGCGTTCCCAGGAAGGCACGACGAAGACGTCTTTCGGCGCGAACTCGAAATGCGTCTCGCCAATCGCGATGCTGCCTTGCCCTTCGACGACGCAGAAGACCGTGCCGTCGGTGCTGCGGTAATCGCGGCCCGAAAATCCTCCGGGCAAGCGCTGCATGAACACCGCCATGGTCGGGAACGCGTGGCCTCCGGTCGACGGATGCGCGTAGCGCAGCTTCCAGCCGTGGGAAGGATGCGGATCGCCCTGTTTCGCCAGTTGCTCGAGCGCAGCGCGCGTTCGGTCGTAGGGATAGGAAAGAATCGGCGACGCGAGCCCGCGGGGGCGGTCGTCCACGGGAAGAAGGTTGCTGCCGAAGCGCGCCGCCGAGTCGCCGTCGGCCTTGGAGCGCGGCTGCGATTCCTCCGGATAGTCCTCGCGAAAATGTGCGCCCAGCATATTGGCGAAAGCGACGTCCAGCCCATCGAGCCAGATCACCGGTCCGGTTCCGGTATTGCCGTGATCGTGCCAGGCCCAGCAGGGCGTGACGACGAAATCGCCGGGCCGCATCATGGCACGTTCGCCTTCGATGGCGGTATAGGCGCCCTCGCCTTCGATGATGAAGCGCAGGGCGTTCGGGGTGTGCCGGTGCGTGGGCGCGATCTCTCCGGGCAGGATTGCCTGCAGGCCGGCGTACAAGGTCGTGGTGATGAAGGTCGTCCCGGCAAGCGCCGGGTTCTCCAGCATCAGCACGCGTCGCTCCGCCTCTTTCGTCGTGATGACTTCGCAGGCGCGCAGAAGCAGCGGCCGCACCTCGTTCCAGCGCCAGATCGCGGGCACGGCGGCGGTGCCGGGCTTCAGGCGCATCACCCGCTCCCACAGCGGCCGCATGCCGAGACCCGCGATCTCCTTGGAGAAGCGCGCGCGTTCCGAATTTGCGACGACGGCAGAACACATGAGGGGGTCTCCCCCGGGAACGTTTACTCGGCCTTCGCGCCGGAGATCTTGACTGCTTTGGAATACCTTTCCGCGTCGGCTTTCAGCATTACCGTCCACTCCTCGCCGCTCAGGCCCACGGGGTCGATGCCCAGGTTCTTCATCCGCACCACCACGTCGGGCTGCTTGACGACTTCAGCCATGTCGGCGCCGATCTTCACAATGATCTCCCGCGGCGTTCCGTTAGGCGTGAACAGGCCGAACGTCGGCGCGAAGTCGAAGCCCGGGATCGTCTCGGCGATCGCCGGCACGTCCGGCGCGAGCTCCGAGCGCTTGAGCGAGTTGATCGCCAGGAGTTTCACCCGGCCGTCTTTGGCGTGCGCGGCGAGCGTCGGATAGCCCGAGAACACCATGGGCACCTGCCCTCCCACGACGGCCGGCACGCTTTGCCCCGTGCCCTTGTATGGGACGTGCGTCATTTCAAGACCGAGCGCGGATTTCAGAAACTCCATGCACAGGTGATGCGTGCTGCCGATGCCCGAAGAGCCGTAGCTGTACTTGCCCGGCTCGGCCTTGATCAGCGCGATCAGTTCCTGGAAGGAATTCGCCTTCACCGACGGATGCACGGCCAGGAACAGCGGCGCGCGCGCGGTAAGCGAGACGGGAATGAGATCCCGGTCTGCGTCGTAAGGAAGCTTCGCGAACAGGAATGGAATGATCGCGTGTGTCGAGTTGTCGGTCATCAGCAGCGTATAGCCGTCTGGCGCTGCTTTCGCGACGAATTCCGCGCCCAGGATGCCGTTCGCCCCGGGCTTGTTCTCGACGACGAACTGCTGGCCCCAGCGCTCGGAAAGCTTCTGGCCGACGACCCGGGCGATCGTGTCGGGCAGGCCGCCGGGGGAATAGCCGACGATCACGCGCACGGGCTTGTCTGGATAAGCCTTGGCGCCTTGTGCGAAGGCGGTCTGGGCAACGGCGAGAGCCACGAGCGGGAGCAGCGGGATCAGTCGGGGGATTAGCGGGTGCATTGAAGCGCCTCCTGCGGGAAAAGCAGGATTCTACCTTCATCGGTGCTGCACGCGGTCGCAGCCCCCCAAGGCGCCACGACCGAGGCGCAAATGGCGACTTGAATTTCCCGTCGCGTTGACTTCGGGCCGAGGCGCAGGCCCTCAGGTCACCCCGGTACCTAATACAGGTACGCTGCACCGGCAACCGGGGCCGATTCGTTCGGCGCGCTGCTGATCCCGGTGCTGCTGCTGGATTCGCCGAGTGCTCCGACCGCGAGCGTGTTGCCGTCGCTGCTGAGCGCAACGGAGTCGCCGAAGAAGTCAAAGGCTCCGGTGTTCGAGGCTTTCACATAGGCCCGCTGCGACCAGGTGCCGGTGGCGCGGGTGTAAAAGTACGCCGCGCCGGCGAAGCGCGTGGACGGGCTTTGCACGCTGCTGGGGCCAGTGCCGCTGCCGATGCCTGCGCCGCTCCCGCTTTCGAGTTGCGCTCCGACTGCGAGCGCGTTGCCGTCGCCGCTCAGGGCAACCGAGGTGCCGAACTCGTTAATGGACTCGGTGTTCGAGGCCTTCACATACGCCTGCTGCGACCAGGTGCTGGCGATGCGGGTGTAGACGTACACTGCCCCCGCCTCAAAGGCCGACTCGTTCGGAGTGCTGTTGATGCCGGTGGTGCCGCTACCTTCCGCCGGCGCCCCGACGGCGAGCGTGTTGCCGTCCCCGCTCAAGGCGACCGATTCGCCGAAGTTGTCACTGGCCTCGGCGTTCGAGGCCTTGACGTACGCCTGTTGCGACCAGGTGCCGGCGACGCGGGTGTAGACGTACACGGCCCCGGCGTCGGCGGCCAACTCGTCCGGCGGGTTGTTGATGCCGGTGCTGCCGCTGTCCTCGAGCGGCGCCCCGACCGCGAGCGTGTTGCCGTCGACGCTAAGGGCGACCGAGGTGCCGAACCGGTCACCGGCCTCGGTGTTCGAGGCCTTCACATACGCCTGCTGCGACCAAGTGCCGGCGGTGCGGGCGTAGACGTATACCGCTCCGGCGTCGGTGGCCGATTCATCCGGCGTGCCGCCGATGCCGGTGCTGCTGCTGGCTTCGAACGGCGCGCCCACCACGAGCGTGTTGCCTTCGCCGCTCAGAGCGACCGACTTGCCGAAGTTGTCGCCGGCCCCTGTGTTCGAGGCCTTGACGTACGCCTGTTGCGACCAGGTGCCGGCAACGCGGGTGTAGACGTACACGGCCCCGGCGTCGGCGGCCAACTCGTCCGGCGGGTTGTTGATGCCGGTGCTGCCGCTGTCCTCGAGCGGCGCCCCGACCGCGAGCGTGTCGCCGTCGACGCTCAGGGCGACCGCGATGCCGAAGTTATCACCGGACTCCGTGTTCGAGGCTTTGACATAGGCCTGCTGTGACCAGCCACCGGCAGTATGGGTGTAGATGTAGACGGCACCAGCGGCCAGGGCCGAGTCGTCCGGCGCGCTATTGATGCCAGTGCTGCCGCTGCCTTCGAACGGCGCGCCCACCGCGAGCGTATTGCCGTCGCTGCTCAGAGCGACCGAGTTGGCGAATGAGTCAAAGGCCTCGGTGTTCGAGGCCTTCACGTAACCGATCGCTTGCGTGAGGCTGGTCCCCAGGATCTGGGGAGCGGAGCCGGTGCAGCCGGCGCTGTTGCATGCCTCGACGATATAGGAAGCGTTCAGGCGCCGATGGACCGGGATGGTGTGGTTGTAGCTCAAAGTGGTGAGGTTGGTCGCTATCTGAGCGTAGCCCGAAACGCCGTCGGGGTTTTCGGACAGGCGATAGAAATCGGCGCCGCTGGCCACAGGCCAGGTGAACTTCAGTTCCTTTACTCCGAAGCCGAGACTCACGGTCGGGGCGGC
>JBGPTG010000319.1:0-4148 GCA_041490545.1 Gammaproteobacteria bacterium | reverse complement strand
GGGACTGCCGAGGCGCTCGTAGGTTTCGCAGGCGTCGAGCGAAAGGCGCAGCGCGCGCGGATCGGCGAGGCCGATGTCCTCGACCGCCATTCGCACCAGACGCCGGCCGAGATACAGGGGATCGGCGCCGCCGTCGAGCATGCGCGTGAGCCAGTAGAGCGAGGCGTCGGGGCTTGAGCCTCGCACCGACTTGTGCAAAGCCGAGATCTGGTCGTAAAACGCGTCGCCCCCCTTGTCGAAGCGGCGCAGGTTGCTCGCGACGGCGTTCTGGACGAATTCGGCATCGACGCTCCTTACCGACACGCTCGCCGCCGCCGTCTGCAGGATCTCAAGGAGATTGAGCAGGCGCCGGGCGTCGCCGTCTGCGAATCCGATGATCCGCTCGCGCGCGTCGCGAGCGAACGCCAGGCCCGACAAGGCTTTCCCGGCTGTGCGGTCGAACAACTCCCCGAGTTCGGCCTCCGAAAGACTCTGCAGGACGTACACGGCAGAGCGAGACAGCAGCGCCCCGATCACTTCGAACGACGGGTTCTCGGTGGTCGCGCCGACGAAGGTCAAGAGGCCCTGCTCGACGAAAGGCAGAAATGCGTCCTGCTGCGCCTTGTTGAAGCGATGCACTTCATCGACAAAAAGAATCGTGCCCCTTCCCGAGGACGCGAGTGTCTGCTGTGCCCTTTCCACGGCTTCGCGGATGTCCTTCACGCCCGAGAACACCGCGGAAATGGCGATGAACTGGGCATCGAAGGCATCGGCCATCAGGCGCGCGAGCGTCGTCTTGCCGACGCCGGGCGGCCCCCACAGGATCATCGAGTGCGGCTTGCCCGCTTCGAACGCGAGGCGCAGCGGCTTGCCCGGACCGAGCAGGTGCCTCTGCCCGATAACCTCGTCGAGTGACTTCGGCCGCAGCGCTTCGGCGAGCGGCTGAACGGGAGAGGGGGCCGGAAAAAGATCGCTCATGCGCCGCTCGCGCTAAAAGCGCACTAGTCGACGTCGCCGATCACGTCGGCGCCTTTGGGCGGAGAAAACCGGAACAGGCGCTGATCGAGAGACGGGTTGCGCTGCAGTGCCTTGAACTTGAGCACCGTCATCTGCCCGAAGCTGTCGATGAGTTCCATGGCTTCCAGGCCGGAGGCGCTGAAACCCATGCGAATGCTCTCGAAGTTGCCATCCTTGCTGCGCGGACGCGCTTCGAGCCATTCGAGGCCGCCCCGGGCACCCTGGTCAGAGAGCGCGAACGCGCGCATGGCTTCGTTGTTGCCGGCCAGCAGCGCAGCAGGCGTGGAGCCGAGCGCCGCATCCAGCTTCCTGGTGGTGACCTGGTTCAGGTCCTCGTCGTAAATCCACACCCTGGAACCGTCGCCCACGATCAGCTGCGGATAAGGCTTGGCATAGCTCCAGCGGAACTTGCCGGGTCGCGAGAACGCCAGGCTTCCGCGCGACTCCTGCAGGAGCTTGTGGTTTCTGTCGAAGATCTTCTGTTCGAACTCGCCCTGCGCGGTCAGCGTTCCATTGATGAATTCCGAGAAACGGCCGAGGCTGGAGGCAGAAGCGCAAGGCGGCAGCAGCGTCAATGGCGCGAACAACAAAACCCCTGCGATCGCGGAACGCAGTCTCATTCGCGGCGCTACTCCGATTTTCCCGGGACCAGCACTTCCCGATTGCCGTTCGATTGCATGGCCGAAACCAGCCCGGACTGTTCCATCTGCTCGACCAGGCGCGCCGCGCGGTTGTAGCCGATGCGCAGGTGGCGCTGCACCAGCGAGATCGACGCGCGCCGCGTTCGCAATACCATTTCCACGGCCTGGTCGTAGAGGGGATCCGCTTCCCCGCTCTTTTCATCCAGGCCCAGCTCGGCGCCACCCGCTTCCTCGCCCTCGAGCATTCCGTCGACGTATTCCGGCCGTCCCTGCGACTTCAGATACTCGACCACCTTGTGAACTTCGTGATCGGCGACGTAAGCCCCGTGAACGCGCTGGCACATGCCCGACCCGGGAGGCAGGAACAGCATGTCCCCCTGCCCGATCAGGGACTCGGCACCATGCTGGTCGAGGATGGTGCGTGAATCCACCTTGCTCGATACCTGGAAGGCGATGCGCGTGGGGATATTCGCCTTGATGAGCCCGGTGATCACATCCACCGAGGGACGCTGCGTGGCCAGTATCAGGTGCACACCCGCCGCGCGGGACTTCTGCGCGAGGCGTGCGATCAGTTCCTCGACCTTCTTCCCGGACACCATCATCAGATCGGCGAGCTCGTCGATGACGACGACGATGTAGGGCAGTTTCTCGAGCGGCCGGGATTCGCCGGAGTCGAGCGTTTCCGGATCCATCAGCGGACTGCCGGATTTTTCGGCGTCCGCGACCTTGTGGTTGTAGCCGGAGAGGTTGCGCACGCCGACCCAGGACATGCGGCGGTAGCGCCGTTCCACCTCGCCCATGCACCAGGCGAGCGCGTTACCCGCCTGTCGCATGTCGGTCACGACCGGCGCAAGCAGGTGCGGAATACCCTGGTAGGTGGACAGTTCCAACATCTTCGGATCGACCAGCACGAGGCGAACTTCGCGCGGCTCGGCCTTGTAAAGAATCGACAGAATCATCGCGTTGAGCGCGACGGATTTGCCCGATCCGGTTGTCCCCGCCACCAGCAAGTGGGGCATTCTGCCGAGATCCACGACCACGGGATTGCCCGCGATATCCTTGCCAAGCGCGAGTGCGAGCGGCGTGTTGAACTCGTGGTAGGCGCGCGAGCTCACGATCTCGGAAAGGCGAACGATTTGCCGGTGCGGATTGGGAATCTCCAGTCCCATGCAGGACTTGCCCGGGATGGTTTCGACCAGGCGAATGCTGTACACGGACAGCGCACGCGCCAGGTCCTTCACCAGGTTGACGATCTGGCTGCCCTTCACGCCGACCGCAGGCTCGATCTCGTAGCGGGTGATCACCGGGCCGGGATAGGCCGCGAGCACCCGCACCTGCACGCCGAAATCCCCGAGCTTCTTCTCGATCAGCCGCGAGGTGTACTCCAGCGATTCCGGGGACAACATCGGCACGTCCCCGCCTGCTTCGTCGAGAATCTTGATCGGCGGCAGGGGCGTGTCGGGCAGGTCGCGGAACAGGGGTTCCTGCTTTTCCTTCTGCACCCTTGCCGACTTGGGAATCTGGGCCACCGGAGGCTCGATGCGGATCGGAACGTGCTCGTCGATCAGCAGCTCGCGCTTTTCCTCCACTATCGCTTCGCGCCGCTCCGCGGCTGCCGCGCCCGCCTTGCGATCCTGCCAGCCTTGCCATTTGTCGGCTGCAAGAAAATACAGCCATTCGATTCCCGCCCCGAGCTTCTCCAGCACCAGCAGCCACGAAAGTCCGGTAAACAGCGACAACGCCATCACGCACAAAGTGATGAGGACCAGCGTCGCTCCCGTAAACCCGAACCCGGAGGAGATCAACCGCGCCACGACTTCGCCGACGATCCCGCCAGGTGCCCCCGAGAGCGTGGCCTTGAGCGAGTGCAGGCGCAGGGCTTCGATGCCGCTCGATGCGGTGACGAGCCCCACGAACCCGGCAAGCGAGATGAGGAAAAGCCGCCGGTCATCCGTCGGGATTCCGTCCAGCCGCCGGTAGCACCAGAATACCGTGTAGCCCAACAGGGCTACCCACCACCAGGCCGAGACGCCGAACAGGACCAGCAGACCATCGGCAATGTAGGCGCCGACCCGGCCGCCGAGGTTGCGAACCTCTCCGGCGGCAACGCTGTGCGACCAGCCCGGGTCACCCCGGTTGAAGGTGGTCAGGACGAGCGAGAGATAGAGCGCCGCTGCGACCAGGACGAACAGCCTGGATTCGCGCAGCAGCGCGGCAACCTTCCCCGGAAGTGGTGCCTGGCCCTGTTTCAACTCTCTCGCCGCCCGCGCCATCCCGGAGAACTCAGTCGACCGCAAGAATGCTCAGTCGATCGCCAGAATGCTGTCCTTCAGGAAGATCGATCCGGCGCGCACTTCGATCGCCCCCGCGGCCTGGAGATCCTTCATGACCCGGCTGACCATTTCCCGCGAAGCTCCGATCATCTTGGCAATGTCCTGCTTGGCGAGCTTCTTCGTCACCACCTTTTGCCCATCGACCGTTTCCGCCACCTCGAGCAGAAGCCTGGCCACT
>JBGPTG010000318.1:0-4150 GCA_041490545.1 Gammaproteobacteria bacterium | reverse complement strand
GGCATCGACGTCGAGTTGCCCGGCATGGTGCACGCCGCCATCGCGCAGTGCCCGGTGTTCGGCGGAAAGCTGAGAGCCGTCGCCGATGAAAGGATCAAGGGGCTGCGCGGATTGATCAAGGTGGTGCGGCTGCCCGACGCCGTCGCCGTGGTCGCCGACAACTGGTGGCGCGCGAGCGGCATCCTCAAGCGCCTGCCGATCGAATGGGACGCCGGCGCGAACGGCGCCGCCTCGACCGAGAGCATCCGCGCCTTCGTCGCCACCGGACTCGACGACGCCTCGGCGCCGGTGGCGCGCCGCGAGGGCGACGTCGACGCGGCGTTCGCCCGGGCGGCGAAAATCGTCGAGGCGCAGTACTACGCCCCCTTTCTCAATCACGCGCCGCTCGAGCCGATGAACTGCACCGCGCTCGTCAAGGGCGGCCGCGTCGAAGTATGGGCGCCGACGCAGAACGCCGAGGCGACCCATGCTGTCGCGGCCGCGACGGCGGGCGTGCCGCTGGAGAACGTCGAGGTGCACCTCACGCATCTCGGCGGCGGCTTCGGGCGGCGCGGTTTCCAGGACTACACGAAGCAGGCGGTCGCGATCGCCATGGCGATGGAAGGCACGCCGGTGAAGCTCCTGTGGTCGCGCGAAGAGGACATGCAGCACGATTTCTACCGGCCGATGACGCTGATGCGCTTCAAGGCGGCGCTCGACGCAGGCGGCAGGCTCACCGCGCTGCGCGTGCGCGACGCGAGCCACTCGATCATGGCGGGCGTGCGGCCGCAGGAGGTCAGGGAAGGCGTGGACCGTCACGCGCTGGGCGGCATCGTCGATCTGCCCTACGGCGTGCCCAACCTGCGCATCGAGTTCGCGCTGCGCAACAGCCACGTGCCGGTCGGCTTCATGCGCACCGTCTACCACTCGCAGAATCCGTTCATGCGCGAATGCTTCGTCGACGAGCTGGCGCACGCGGCCGGTCAGGATCCTTACGCGTTCCGCCGCGGCCTGCTCAAGGACAGCCCTAGGGACCTCGCGGTGCTCGACGCCGTCGCCAAAGCCGCCGGCTGGGGCGCGCCGCTCCCCGCCGGCGTGCATCGCGGCATCGCGCTGCAGGACTCTCACGGCAGCTACGCCGCGGCGGTGTTCGAGGTCGCGGTGAGCGACGCCGGCGAGCTCGACATCCGCCGCGTCGTCGTGGCGGTGGACCCGGGCTATGTGGTGAATCCCGATTCGGCCGAGGCGCAGGTGCAAAGCTGCGTCGCCTACGGTCTCACTTCGGCGCTGTGGGGCGAGATCACCCTCAAGGAGGGCCGGGTCGAGCAGTCGAATTTCCACGACTACCGCATCCTGCGCATCGCCGAGATGCCCAGGCGCATCGAGGCGGTGCTCGCGCCCAGCGGCGGCTTCTGGGGCGGCCTGGGCGAGACGCCGCTCGCGCCGCTCGCCCCGGCGCTTTGCAATGCGATATTTTCCGCGACCGGCAAGCGCATCCGCTCGCTGCCGCTGAAGCATCACGACCTTCGCAGGGCTTGATGCGCGGGCGCCGAACCCTATAATAGCGCACCGATTCCGCATTCCAACAAACGAACCGGACTTCCAAAGGAGATCTTCATGATCAAACTGACCGTCAACGGCCGCGCGCGCACCGCGGACGTCGAGCCCGAGATGCCGCTGTTGTGGGTGTTGCGGGACGTGCTCGACGTCAAGGGTCCGAAGTTCGGCTGCGGCATCGCCCAGTGCGGCGCGTGCACCGTGCACGTCAACGGCGAACCGGTGCGCTCCTGCTCGTTCCCCGTTTCCGCCGCCGCCGGCAAGCAGATCACGACCATCGAAGGTCTCGCGCCGCGCGGACGCGTGCATCCGGTGCAGCAGGCCTGGATCGACCACCAGGTTCCGCAGTGCGGCTATTGCCAGGGCGGCCAGATCCTGGTGGCGGTCGCGCTCCTCAAGAAGAATCCCGACCCGAGCGACAAGGACATCGACGAGTCCATGACCAACATCTGCCGCTGCGGAACCTACGCGCGGATCCGTACCGCGATCCACGCCGCGGCAAACGCCATGAAGCCCGCGAAAGCGAAAGCATAAGGGAGCGACCATGACCACACAATTTGCGTCCCGCAGAAAATTCCTCGGACAATCCGCCGCGATCGGCGGTGGCCTTACCGTAGGGTTCCACGTTCCCGAAGTGCTCGCGCAAGGCAAAGGCGCCTCATCTGCATCCGGCGCCGAAATCAACGCCTGGGTCGTGGTGCGGCCCGACGACACGGTGATCATCCGCTACGCGCGCGCCGAAATGGGGCAGGGCAGCATGACCTCCGCGCCGATGCTGGTCGCCGAGGAGCTCGAGTGCGACTGGAAAAAGGTGAAGGTCGAATACGCCTCGGCCAACGAGAACGTCAGGCGCAAGCGCGCCTGGGGCGACATGGCGTCGGTGGGGAGCCGCACCATCCGCAATTCGCAGGAATACCTCCGCAAGGGCGGCGCGACCGCGCGCGACATGCTGATCGCCGCGGCGGCGCAGAAGTGGAACGTGCCGGCCGGCGAGTGCGTCGCTTCCGGCGGCATCATCACGCACGCGGCGAGCAAGCGCCGAACGACCTACGGCAAGGTGGCGAACGATGCCGCCAAGCGCGAGGCGCCGAAGGAAGTCAAGCTCAAGGACCCGAAGGACTGGAAGATCGCCGGCAAGCCGATCCCGCGTGTCGACATTCCCGACACCGTCATGGGCCGGCAGCGCTACGGCATCGACACGCAGCTGAAAGGCATGGTGTACGCCGCGATCGCGCAATGCCCGGTGTTCGGCGGTACGGTGAAATCTGTGGACGACTCGAAAGCCAAAGCCCGACGCGGCATCATCAAGGTGATGGCGATGGGAGAGTTCGTTGCGGTGGTGGCGGACAACTGGTGGCGCGCCAAGGAAGCGCTGAAGGACGTCGCGATCGAGTGGGACTTCGGCGCGAGCGGCGGGGTGTCGAGCGCGAGCCTCATGGAGTTCTACCGCGGCGGGCTGAACGCCCAGCAGGACATCGCGGTTGCGCGCAAGGACGGCGACGTTGACAAGGCGTTCGGCTCGGCCGCGAAGACGCTGGAAGCGGAGTACTACACGCCGTATCTCGCACACTCGTGCCTGGAGCCCATGGGCTGCACCGCGGTGGTGAAGGACGGAAAGGTCGACGTGTGGACGTCCACGCAGAACGTCGAGGCGTCGCTCGCCGTGGCGGCCGCGACCGCGGGTGTGCCGCTCGAAAACGTCGAGGTGCATCGCGTGCAGTTGGGCGGCGGCTTCGGCCGGCGTGGCGGCGCGCAGGACTTCGTGCGCCAGGGCGTGGCGATCGCCAAGGCGATGGAAGGCACGCCGGTGAAGATGCTTTGGACGCGCGAGGAGGACACGCAGCACGACTTCTACCGGCCGGCGAGCCTGATCCGCATGAAGGCGGGGCTCGACGCTTCGGGCAATCCGGTGGCGTGGTATTCGCGCGTGGCGTCCACGTCGATCTTCTCGACACTGGTCCACCTGCCGCTCAAGCCGCCGTTTTCGCCGGCCGAGGGAGTCGACCCGCAGTCGGTGGCCTCCATCTTCGATCTGCCGCACAGCATCCCGAACATCAGGGTCGAGTACGCGCAGCGCAACGCGCACGTGCCGGTGGGCTTCTGGCGCACCGTCGGGCACTCGCAGAACCCGTTCGTGCGCGAGTGCTTCATGGACGAGCTGGCGAGCGCCGCGGGCAAGGATCCGTACGAATACCGGCGCGCGCTCCTGCAGAAATCCCCGAAGGACCTGGGCATCCTCGATGCCACGGCCAAGGCCGCGGGCTGGGGCAAGCCGCTGCCCGCGGGCGTGTTCCGCGGCATCGCCGAGACCGAGGGCTACGGCAGCTACACCTCGGCGGTGTGCGAACTTTCGGTCAGCGCGAAGGGCGAAGTGAAGGTCCATCGCCTGGTGCTCGGCATCGATCCCGGCTACGCGGTGAACCCGGACAACATCCTCGCTCAGATGCAGGGGAGCGCCGTGTTCATGCTGACGGCGATGTTCTGGGGCGACATCACCATCAAGGACGGGCGCGTCGAGCAGTCGAACTTCCACGACTACCGCATGATGCGCCTGCGCGAGATGCCCAAGGTCGAAGTGGTGCTCGCGCCCTCGGGCGGATTCTGGGGTGGCGTC
>JBGPTG010000317.1:0-4160 GCA_041490545.1 Gammaproteobacteria bacterium | reverse complement strand
GAAACCGAAATAGGTTTCGCGCAGACTCCTGTCACCGATGATGTCGCCAACGCTCGCATCGATGGTGGGATCGAGGTACTGCAGGAGTTTCGAGCTATTGCGGCCGCGAAGCGCCTGGTCTCTTGCTTCCACGTACGGTACGCGTTCCGCGTAGGAGAATCCTCCGCCAAAGCCGATGCGCGTGCGCACGCGCTCGCTCCAGGGAAAGCCCCAGTAGAACGCCTTGAGGTAGCCGTTGACCTGCCAGGAATCCGGCTGGAAGCCACGCTCCTCGTGACGCAGCAACCCGGCGTACCAGGCGATCATCACCGGCCACCCGTGCGGGCTTTCGATGAAGGGCAGGCCGATCTCGAAAGATTCGAGCGAAGTGCGATCGTCCGTCCTTGTCGACCGGCAGCGCAGTTCCATGATCGGCAGCAGGTTGCAAGGCGACGACCTGCCGTAGAGGACCTTGAAGGTAAGGGGTGAGCGCGTGTCCGGATCCTTCCTGGGCGTCGGCGTGAACTCGTAAGCGAACCCGCCGAAGCCGGCGAGCTGCACGCGATCCTCCGCGATCGGGCTGCGGCGCACGCTGCCCGACCACACCGTCGCCGACACGCCGGCGAGAAAATGCCATCGATCCCCCAGGTCGTAGCGCGCGTTGAGTCCCACGGTTGCGTTGACGCCGGCGCCCGCCTGGTACGCCGGCCGGGTCGCCGTGGATTCCGGGGCGCTCACGCCGTAGTAGTAGTCGTTGAGCCTGGCGTTGCGCTGGGCAAGCACGAGATAGGGTGCGAGCCTCAGGGCACCGCGCCGCTGTTCGCCTTCGAATCCCACTCGCCACTCGGTTCCGTGGGAAACGCCCGAGACATCGTGCAGCACCTCGGTGTAGGCGCTGCCCCAGCCGAATCGCTGCGCGAAACTCAGGCCAATGTCGTTTTCCGGCACCCGGGCGGCGATTCCGGAGAGGCTGTCCGGGATGTTCTGCACTGGCGAATTCTCCAGGCGGCGCGACACAAAGGCGTAGCCCCGGCTCTCCGGTCCCAGCGCCAGTTTGAGTCCGGCGCGGTTGCCGTGCAGATAGGCGAACTCGCCTTCGTACAGATAAACGGGAAGAATATCGAAGCGGACTCCGCCGCCACGATACTGCGATTGCTCGACGCGCGCGACGAACCCCCATCCCGCGCTGCCGCGTTGGGCGAGCACGCCATCGAGGACGTCGCCGGCGGCGCCTGCGGGCGTGATGGCGCACAGCGCGTAGGCGCAGGCGGCGAGCGCGCGCAGCGCGCCTCTGGACGGCTGCGGTCGCACTCCCACCCTGCCGCCAGGGACCGGCCCGGATGCGGAGCCTGGATTCTTCGGTTTCGCGATGATTATCTGAACCGGACGAGTGCGGAAAACGCCGCGGTATTCTAATATGAAAGCCATGCAGAAATTCGCGAATTCGGATCCGCACCGCATCGCCCTGATCCTCGTGGTTCTGGTCGCGGCGGCGTCGTTCCCGGTACGCGCGCAGGATTACCCGACCCGGCCCGTACGCGTGATCGTCCCCTCCGCGCCGGGCGGCGGGTTCGACCTGGTCGGGCGCGTGCTCGCGCAGAAACTCGCCGAGCAGACCGGCCAGCCCTTCGTGGTGGAAAACCGCCCGGGCGCGGGCACCCTGGTTGGCACGCAGCTCGTGGCCCGTTCCGTGCCCGACGGATACAGCATCGTGGTCGGCGGGCTCTCCAACATCGCGCTCAACATGGGCTTGTACAAGGAACCCGGCTACGACTCGCTCGCCGATCTCGTGCCGATCAGCCTGGTGGTAAGCCACTCTTACACTCTGGTGGCACGCAAAGATCTGCCGCAGGCCAGCCTCGGCGAGGTGATCGCTTTTGCGCGCGCCAATCCCGGCAAGCTCAACATCGGTACCAGCGGCATCGGCACCGGGCAGTACATAGGCGCAGCCATCATCGCGGCGCTCGCCGAAGTCAATATCGTCAAGATTCCCTACAAGGGCGCGCAACCGGTCTACCAGGATCTGCTCGCCGGTCGCGTGGACCTCTTCTTCGACAACACCACCACGACCCGCCCGTACGTCGAGGCCGGACAGGTCCGGGCGCTGGCGGTGTCGAGCCGGGGGCGCGCCCCGGACATGCCGCAGCTGCCGACCCTCATCGAGTCAGGTCTCGACCTCGACATGGAGACCTGGTTCGGATTGTTCGCGCCGGCGCGAACTCCGGCGCCGGCAATAGCGCGCCTGCGCGCGGAAGTGGACAAGGCGATGCTTCTGGCGGACATCCGCAAGCGCCTGGAAATGGGCAGCGGCAGGAGCCTGCGCATGACCCCGGCCGAGACCGAGGCGTTCGTGAAAAGCGAAGTCGCCCGCTGGGTCGGACTCCTGCGCAAAGCGGGCATCACGCCGGAATGAACGCCGACTTGCTGGATCGGCTCGCCATCGGCGCGCTCGCCGAAGACTGGGCGCTCGCCAGGGACACCGGTGACTGGGAGGCTTTGCGCGCGACCGCGCACCCTGGAGCAAGCATCACCACGACCTGGTTCGACGGCAGTTTCGATGTCTTTATCGAGGACCTGCCAGGCGTCCTGGCGCAAAGGCTCGCGATCGCAGCACGTCCTCGGGGGCACGGTGGCACGTATCCACGGCGAGCGCGCGCTGGCGCAGACGCGCATGACTATCATGGTTCGCTCGACGCTCGATGGCATCGTGGTCGACGCCGTGTGTCACGGACGCTTCTTCGATCGCGTGGAGAGACGCCAGGGCAATTGGCGCATTGCCAAGCGCTCGGTGATCTACGAAAAGGACCGCATCGATCCCGTCGATCCGGGTGCGAAGCTGACGCTGGATGCGGCCTTGCTCGGACGTTTCCCGGAAGGCTACCGCCATCTCGCGTATCTGCAGACGCGCAACGGCGCCCAGGTCAACCCGCAGCTGCCGACCGGGCGCGGCGAAGCGCTAGAAGCGTTGCTTCGTGACGGGGAAGTCTGGCTGGAAGGACATTGAGCTTCAAAACCCAACAGATCACCCGGAAACATCAGCATGAACGAACTGCAGAAATATCTCGTCGAGGAAGCCGTCGAGGACTACGAGGAAGGGCGGCTCACCCGCCGTGACGCGCTCAAGGCGATTGCGGCAATCACCGGAGGGGTTCTGGCGGCGCAGATGCTCGAAGGCTGCGCCCAGGCGCCGGCGCCGGGCACGCCCTCGCAGCCGGGAGGGGTGGCCAATCAAGTGACGTACGACGATCCCGCTGTCGTCGCCGGAATCGCCGAATTTCCCGGGAGCGGAGCCCGGTTGGCGGGCTACCTGGCGCGGCCGGCGAAATCCGGAAGCTTCCCGATCGTGCTGGTCTGCCACGAGAACCGCGGCCTGACGCGCCACATCGAGGACGTGACACGGCGCGTCGCCAAGGCGGGCTACGTCGGGCTGGCGGTCGACTTGCTGTCGCGCGAGGGCGGCACCGGCAAGCACAAGTTCGAGGAAATCCCCGGGATTCTAGGGAAAGCCCCGCCGGCGCGTCACGTCCAGGATTTTCAGAGTGGGCTGGCGTACGCGCGCTCGCAGCCTTCGGCGCGCGGCGACCGCGTCGGCATGGTCGGGTTCTGTTTCGGCGGTGCCGTGACCTGGCGCGTCGCGGCGGCGACGCCGGAGCTTCGCGCCGCGGTGCCTTTCTACGGCGTGCCCGTCCAGGAAGCCGACGTCCCCGGCATCGGGGCGGCGGTGCTCGCGATCTACGCGGGGCGCGACGCGCGCATCAACCAGAACATCCCCGCGATCGAGGCGGCCATGCAGAAGAACGGCAAGACCTTCCGCAGGATCGTCTACCCGGACGTGGACCATGCATTCCACAACGACACCGGGGATCGCTACAGTGCCGGGGCCGCAAAGGCCGCCTGGGGTGAAACGCTCGCGTGGTTCGGGAAGTACCTGTAGTGAAGGTCTGAAAAAGCATGAACAAACCCGCTTCGGCGGGTTTGTTGTTTGTCAGCGATTCTCCACCAAGGACAGGCTCTCGTCGGCTGCAAGGCACACGGACTCGGGAAGTCCGAGCTCGCGCCGCACGATGTTCGTTCCCTGGACGATCGATACCATCTTGTGGAAGGCGTGGCGCCGGCTCATCCCCTCGCGGCCCATGCCGCAGTCCGACGCGAGTACCAGCTGCTCCTTCGGGACATGCTTG
>JBGPTG010000316.1:0-4170 GCA_041490545.1 Gammaproteobacteria bacterium | reverse complement strand
GCCCGTCGAAGCGTTCTCCGCGCAACGCCACGAAAAGCGAATTGCGTGCGATGACTCGGCTGTCCGTAGCCACGGAATCGAAGTTCGCGTCGCCACCCCGCAGGCTCGCGCCGATCGCCGTCGCGGCTTCGCGCGCGCTCATCATCGACCCCACCCCGAAAGCACATGCTCGGCCTCCAGCACATCGGAAAACGGAATCCGGCGCCCCGCAGTCTCCTGATAGGTTTCGTGCCCCTTGCCGGCGATGAGCACGACGTCGGCGGCAGCGGCCGAGGCGATCGCATATTCGATCGCCGCTCGCCTGTCCGCGATCGCCCGGTGCGGCACCGGAACGCCCGCGGCGATCTCCGCGATGATCGCTGCCGGGTCTTCGCCACGCGGGTTGTCGCTCGTGATCACGATCGAGTCTGCGTGGCGCGACGCCACCGCGCCCATGAGGGGACGCTTGCCGCGGTCGCGATCCCCGCCGCAGCCGAAAACCAGCGCAAGGCGCCCGGCTCTCGCCCTCGCGACGTCCTTGAGCGCGACCAGCGCCTGCTCGAGGGCGTCCGGGGAGTGCGCGAAGTCGATCACCGCGAGCGGCTTTCCCGATCCGCCCAACCGCTGCATTCGACCGGTCACCGGCCGCAAGCCGGCGAGCGCGGCGACTACGCGTTCGAACGGCACCCCGGAAACCAGCAGCGTGGTCAGGACCCCCAGAAGGTTTGACACGTTGAAGCGACCCAACAGCGGACTGCGGATGAGCGCCTCGCCCCAGCTGCTGCGCAGCGCAAAGGCGATTCCCTCGCCCGTCACTTCGATCGCGTGCGCTTCGGCATGGCCCTCCAGGCCGGCCCGGGCGGCCGCCCCGGCGACGCAGCTGTATCCCGCCCGACTCACGCGGCTTCCTTCGAGCGCGCGCGCCAGCTGCACACCCTGAACATCGTCCAGATTCAGGACCGCGTGCTTCAAGCCCGGCGTCTCGAAGAGCCGCCGCTTGGCGCCCGCGTAGCTCTCCATGTCCGCGTGGTAATCCAGATGGTCGCGGGACAGGTTCGTGAACAGAGCCGCGCCGAAGGCGATGCCGTTGACCCGCCCTTGGTCCAGACCGATCGAGGTGACTTCCATGGCCACGCCCTGCGCGCCTGCATCCGCCAGCCGAGCGAGCGAGCGCTGCAACAACACCGCGTCCGGCGTGGTATTGACGCCAGCATCGAGCCGTCCCGGGAATCCGGTGCCGAGGGTGCCTATCAAGGCCGTTCGCGCGCCGCTGGCCGAGCAGGCTTCCGCGATCCAGTGGCTGCACGAAGTCTTCCCGTTGGTTCCGGTAACGCCGATCATCCACAGCTTTTCGGAGGGACGCCCGTACACCTCGTGGGCCAGATGGCCCGCGAGCCCGCGCAAATCGTCCACGGCGAGGTTCGGCACCTGCCAGCGTGGGTTCCAGTCAAAACTTTCGCGTTCCCACAAGACGGCCGTGGCCCCGCGCTCGATCGCTTGTGCCACGAACTCGCGTCCATCGCGGCGCGCGCCCGGATAAGCGAGGAATGCCTCCCCGGCGGCGAGACTGCGGGAATCGGTGGCAAGGCCGGTCACGCGCACGCCTTGCGCAGCAAGTCGCCACAGGATGTTTTGCGCCTCATCACGCACACTCAGATGCTTTCCTTCACTTCCTCGCCCTCGGCCGGCAACTCGAGCGGCCGCATCGGCGCATCGGGTGAAATATCCAGCAGGCGCAAGGCGCCCGCCATGACCTGCGCGAACACCGGCGCTGCGACCGTTCCGCCGTAGTACCGGCCATCGGAGGGTTCGTCGATCATTACGGCTATCACCAGGCGCGGAGACGATGCCGGCGCAAAGCCGACGAACGACGACACGTACTTGTCTGCGACGTACACGCCGTTTTCCTGCTTGTGCGCCGTGCCGGTCTTGCCGGCGACCCGGTAACCCATGATCTGGGCCCGGGGTGCCGTGCCGTTGCGGTTCACCGCAAGCTCCAGCATCGCGCGGACCGCGCGCGCAGTCGCGGGCGCGATGACGCGCCGCCCCACCGGCGGCACGTCCACGCGAACAAGCGAAAGCGGCACCAGCTCACCGTCACGCGCAAACACGCTGTAGGCCCGGGCGAGCTGTATCAACGACACGGAGATTCCGTGACCGTACGACATGGTCGCCTGTTCGATCGGCCGCCAGCTCTGGTAGGGGCGCAGTTTTCCCGCCGCCTCCCCGGGAAAGCCGAGCTGCGGCGCGCTGCCAAATCCCAGCGCCTGAAACATCTCCCACATCGACTCGGCTGGAAGGGCTAGCGCGATCTTGGCGGCTCCGACATTGGAGGACTTCTGGATGATCTGGGCGACCGTGAGCGCGCGCTCTGTGTGCGCATCGCGGATGGTCGCCGGCCCAATGCTGAGACTTCCCGGAGCTGTCTGGATTACCGTGTCCGGCCTGACGTTGCCCGATTCCAGCGCGAGTGCAATGGTGAAAGGCTTCAGCGTCGAGCCCGGTTCGAAGGTGTCGGTGACCGTGCGATTCCTCAGCTGAGCTCCGGACAGCCGGCTGCGGTTGTTGGGATTGAAAGTCGGAAAATTGGCCAGCGCGAGAACCTCGCCGGTATTGATGTCGACTGCCACGATGCTGCCCGCCTGGGCCCGGTGGCGCTCAACGGCTGCCCGGAGATGGTTGAACGCGAGGTTCTGGATGCGCGCGTCGAGCGCCAGCACCAGGTCGTGCCCGTCCTGCGCGGCCTTGATCGATTCGACGTCCTCGACCGTCTGGCCAAGACGGTCCTTGATCACGCGGCGGCTGCCGGGCTTGCCCGCGAGCGACTCCTGGAAGGCGAGCTCGATGCCCTCCTGGCCAATGTCGTCGGCACCGGTGAAGCCGAGCGCATGGGCCATGACCTCGCCCCCGGGGTAATAGCGCCGGTACTCGCGATTCTGGAAGATGCCCGGGATACGCAATGCGGCGACGCGCTCGGCCGTCTGCGGAGGGATTTGCCGCTTGAGAAATACGAAATCGCGGCCGGTGTCGGCCAGGCGTTTCTCGATTTCCGACGGCGGGGTTTCGAGCAGCACTGCCAGACGCGCGAGTTCGCGGCGGCTCAGGCGAACATCGTCCGGAATTGCCCAAATCGATTTCACGGGGGTGCTGACGGCCAGCGCCTCGCCGTTACGGTCGAGTATGCGACCGCGGTTGGCCGGCATCTCGATGACGCGGCTGTAGCGCGACTCTCCCTTGGCCTGGAGGAAATCGTTGTTCAGACCCTGCAGATAGACGGCACGGCCTACGAGCACGGCAAATCCCGCAATGCACACGACGACAAGGAAGGTCGATCGCCACGCGGGCAACCTCAGCGCAAGGACCGGGCTTGCGCAGAATCTCATGGCGCCGCGCTTTCGCGCCTCACGATTCGAAGACGCTTGGCGTCAGGAGCACGCATGCGCAACTGCCGGCTGGCGATGCGCTCGACGCGAGCGTGCATCCCCCACGTGCTCGCCTCGAGTTGAAGCTGGCCGTATTCGACTCCGAGCTGACGCGAACGTTCCAGTTCCTGTTCGAGTTCCGTAAAGAACTGGCGCGCCCGGTGCTGCGACGTTACCAGACCCAGCGCGCACGCCGTCAGGATGCACAGAAGCAGGAAATTGACCCGGGTCATGTCGGGGTCACGCCAGGTTTCTCGGCGACCCGCATCACCGCACTTCTCGCGCGCGGATTGGCGGTGATTTCCTCCAGCGCCGGCCGCACTGGGCGCCCGATGAGCTGCAGCTTCGGCGCCGGAAGATCACGCGCCTTCACCGGCAGCCGGTCTGGCAACATCGGCCGGGCAGCTGCGCGCATGAAATTCTTCACGATCCGGTCCTCCAGCGAGTGAAAGCTGATCACGACCAGCCGTGCCGAAGGCTTGAGCGTGGCAAGCGCCTGCGGCAGTGTTAGCGACAACTCCTCAAGCTCCTGATTGACGTGAATCCGTAGAGCTTGAAACGTCCGCGTCGCCGGATCTTGCCCCGGTTCACGCGTCCGGACGGACGCAGCCACGAGAGCGGCAAGTTCCCGGGTCGTCCTGACAGGCCTGTCTCGCCGAGCAGCAACAATCGCCTTTGCAATCTGTTTAGCAAACCGTTCTTCGCCATAGCCGCTGAGTACCTCCCTGATCTCGGCCTCGTCTGCCCGCTCCAGCCAATCCGCCGCGCT
>JBGPTG010000315.1:0-4201 GCA_041490545.1 Gammaproteobacteria bacterium | reverse complement strand
TTGCGCTCGGGAATTTCGAGATTGACGTTCTTCAGCGCTTGAAATCCACCGTAGTAGAAGTCGAGATTCTTCACCCGGATCTTCTGGGTCAGGGATTGCTCGACCGGTTGCAGGACGGCGGCGTTCATGATCTCAATAGGTCGCGGTGCGGTTACGGAAGAATACGCGGGCGAGAATATTGAGGGCAAGCACGCTTAGCGTGATCAGCAGCGCACCAGCCCATGCGAGTTGATGCCAGTCTTCATAAGGGCTCATGGCGAACTGGAAGATGACCATGGGAAGGTTTGCCATCGGCGAATTCATGTTGGAGGTCCAGAACTGGTTGTTGAGCGCGGTGAATAGAAGCGGCGCCGTCTCCCCGCTGATACGGGCTATCGCGAGCAGAATCCCGGTGATGATGCCTGCCTTGGCGGCGCGCACGGTAACCAGAACGATCACCTTCCACTGCGGCGCGCCCAGCGCTGCCGCCGCCTCGCGCAGGCTGTCGGGCACGAGGCGCAGCATGTTTTCCGTGGTGCGGATTACCACGGGGATCACGATCAAGGCGAGCGCAAAGGCGCCAGCCCACCCGGAGAAGTGCCCCACCTGTATCACGTAGGCTTCGTAGACGAACAGGCCAACCACAATCGACGGGGCAGAGAGCAGGATGTCACTGATGAATCGCGTCGCCGGCGCGAGCCATCCTCGGCTGCCGAATTCTGCGAGATAGATCCCGGCCATGATCCCCACGGGGGTGCCGAGCAGGGTCCCAACCGTGCCCATCATCAAGCTCCCCATGATGGCATTCAAGAGCCCGCCGTCGCTGCCAGGCGGCGGGGTCATCTCCAGGAAGAGTTTCGCGTTGAGTCCGCCGAATCCCGCTTTGAACAAAGTCAGAAGAATCCAGCCGAGCCAGAACAGCCCGAACAGCATGGTCAGCAGCGACACTACCAAGTTGAAGCGGTTGATCAGCAGGCGGCGTGCGTACAGGTCCATGGCGCTTTCAGGTCGACTGGCCCTCGCGCCGTGCGAGGCGCTGCAACAACAGCTTCGAAAACGCCAGTACCACCAAGGTGATGAAAAACAGGACGAGGCCGAGTTCGATCAGTGCCGAAAGGTAGAGATCGCCGACCGCTTCGGTGAACTCGTTGGCCAGGGCCGAGGCGATGCTGTTCCCGGGCTCCATCAGCGAGGCGCTGAGCCGATGCGCGTTGCCGATCACGAAGGTGACCGCCATGGTCTCTCCGAGCGCGCGGCCCAATCCGAGCATGATTCCGCCGACCACCCCGATCTTGGTGTAGGGGAGCACCACGTGCCAGACAACTTCCCAGGTCGTCGAGCCGAGCGCGTAGGCCGACTCCTTGAGCACCGCCGGCACGACTTCAAATACATCGCGCATCACCGAAGCGATGAAGGGAATGACCATGATGGCTAGAATGATGCCCGCCGTCAGGACGCCGATTCCCATCGGCGGCCCCCGGAACAGGGCGCCGACAACCGGGACCGAACCCAAGGTCGTCGTTAGGAATGGCTGAACGTGCTTTGCAAATACGGGCGCGAAGACGAACAGCCCCCACATCCCGTAGATGATGCTGGGAATCGCGGCCAGCAGTTCGATCGCCGTGCCCAGCGGCCGGCGCAGCCACTTCGGCGACAGCTCGGTGAGGAAGAGCGCGATGCCGAAGCTGACCGGAATCCCTATCAGAAGCGCGATGGCGGAGGTTGCGAGCGTCCCGACGACGGGCACGATCGCGCCAAAATGCTCGGTAACGGGATTCCACTCGGCGCTGACGAAAAAGCCCAATCCGAATGCCCGCATCGACGGCAGCCCGCCGACGAAGAGCGCAACCAGGATCCCGGCCAGGACCGCCAACACCAGAAACGCGAAAAACCGCGTGGCATGGCGAAACAACTGGTCGAGCCGATGCTGTTTCCTGAGACTTCCGTCTGGAATGGCCCGGGACATAAGCGCCACCGGGAGCGCTTGTACCGCTCCCGGCAATGGGTTGACGACAGCGCTCATTGTAAGCGCGGCGGACCTAGCCTGCGTTCCGAGCGCTTACGGCCAAACCGGCTTTCCGTTCGCGTCCTTAACCTGGTTCTTCCAAGAAGTCTGGATCATCTTCACAACAGAGTCGGGCAGCGGGACGTAGTCGAGATCCATTGCCAGCTTGTCGCCATTGCCATATGCCCAGTCGAAGAAATTCAGAACCTCTTTCGCGCGATCCGGCTTTTCCTGAGCCTTGTAGACGAGAATGAAGGTCGCGCCGCTGATGGGCCAGCTGTTCTTGCCGACCTGGTCGGTGAGGATGAGGTACATTCCCTGCGCCTTGTCCCATTGCGCTCCAGCCGCCGCCGCCTTGAAGGTGTCGATATTGGGAGCGACAAAGGCGCCGTCGCGATTCTTCACCAAGGTGTAGGTCAGCTTATTCTGCAAGGCGTAGGCATACTCGACGTAGCCGATGGCGCCAGCCAGCCGCTGGACGTACGACGCGACTCCTTCGTTGCCCTTTCCGCCAACCCCGGCGGGCCAGTTCACCGAGGTGCCCTCCCCGACCTTTTCCTTCCACTCCGGGCTCATCTTGGACAGGTAGTTCACCCAGATGAAAGTCGTTCCCGAGCCGTCGGAACGGTGCACGACCGTAATGTCCTGGTCGGGCAGCTTCAGCCCGGGATTGAGGCTGGCGAGAACCGGGTCGTTCCACTTCTTGATCTTGCCGAGATAAACGTCCGCGAGAACCGGCCCGGTCAGCTTGAGTTCTCCGGGCTTGATTCCGGGGAGATTGACGACCGGAACGTCACCGCCGATCACGGTCGGAAACTGTAGCAGGCCAATCTTGTCCAGTTCTTCCGGCTTGAGCGGCATGTCGGAGGCACCGAAATCGACGGTCTTGTTCTGGATCTGACGGATGCCGCCACCCGATCCGATGGACTGGTAATTGAGGCTGTTGCCACTTTTCGCCTTGTAGGCTTCCGCCCATTTTGCGTAGATCGGGTAAGGGAAGGTCGCGCCGGCGCCGGTAATTTCGGCGGCCACGGCGCTCTGGCCGAGCACGGCGAAGACGAGCGGCAGGGCGGCAACGAGGCGTCTGCCGCGGTTTGATGCAATCTGTGGATAAGACATGTGGGCTCCTGTTTCCTTTTGCGTGAACACTCATAGAGAAGACAGTCGGCATCCTACGCACCGCATATTACGGTTGTGTTACGGCCCGGGAAGCGTGGGAAGACGACTCAGATCACGCGCCCGCGACGCCCCGCCGGCAGGCGCATTGTCCGCCACCACCAGGGTTGAAGGCGCACCGAAGACGCCGCGGCAGGAAGTTGCCGCCGATTCGGGGGGCGGCGCGCTTCGCGTCAGAAATCCGGGGAAATCACCGCCCGCACGATCACCTCGCTGGCCGCATCCTCATCCACGCCGAGCCACCAGATCGATCCCTTAACGATGCGCCAGTCCGCCTCGACGCCGGTGAGGGCGAGCGAAGCGGCACGCCCCAGCGCGGGCTGATGGCCGACCACGACGACCAGCCCGGAGCCGCCCGGCCAGCCGGCGGCGGCAAGCACGTCGCGTGCGCGAGCACCCGTATCCAGCCGCGAATCGATGCGGTAGCGATCGGTCAACGCCGCTGCGGTCTCCTGCGCGCGGCGCGCTGGGCTCGCGAGCACGATGGCGTCGCGAGGCAGCCGCTCGCGCAGCCACTTCGCAACGCGCCGTGACTGCTTCTTTCCTCTCGCGGAGAGTCTGCGCGCTCGATCATCGCGATCGTCGGATTCGGCATCCGAGTGACGCCAAATTATCAAATCCATGTTCGCATTTGATCGTCGCGTTTCGATTTGGAGTCGTCCAGAATCGCCGGAATGCTGCCGTGACGCGGTCCGAGGCCGAAAAAAACTCTTGCTGCTTTGATAATTATGTGTAATCCTTCGCGAAATGTTTCTTGTTGGAAGCGCAAACATACAAACTATACAAACAAATTTTTCTTCCGCGCCGCTCGCTACGCATGTCGAGAGGCGAAGGGATTCGATCCGTCGGAGTTCTTTCCGGCGATTGAATAGGCCGTCGCAGTTTGGGCGGTTTTTTTGTTTTGCTTCCTTAACCCTAGATGGAGGCTTGTGATGGCGAAGAAGAGAAAAGCCAAAAAAGCAGCGAAGAAGAAGAAGTAGTAGTCAGAAGTTGAAAGCAAAAAACCCGCAGAGGCCTGCCGGAAGCAACATGGCAGTCGGG
>JBGPTG010000314.1:0-4208 GCA_041490545.1 Gammaproteobacteria bacterium | reverse complement strand
GGTCCCGGTATAGGATCCGTCCGCCGCATAGCGAAGAAAGTTGGCAACTGTCTTTGGCGCTTTGTCGGGATAGAGCTCGAGGACGAAAGTCCCCGTGTTGGTCTTGAATTCCACGCGCGGGTTTTGTGCCCAGGCGACCTGTGCAGAGAGGAGGACCAGAAGGACGATTAGGCGTCGCATATGCGTTTTCCCATAGATAAATCCCGTGGCCGGGACCACGGACGGTTCCCGGCTGAAGAGCTGACCCGTCAGCCGGATCCCTCGTAGACGATGTTCCAGCGCTCCCCTTCACGCAGCCAGTATTGCCGCTTTCTGATCGTGTTGGAAAGATTGCTGGAGCGGTACTCCTGGTCGAAACTCACGAGCATGAGGGCGTCCCTGCCGGGGTCTCGGAACATGCTGACGTTGCTCAGCTTCACTTTGATCCAGCTCTTGCTGCCGTTGACAACGCGCTTGTGACGGCTCCACTCGCGTATGTCCTGGCCCTGCGCCAAAAAGTGAGCGGAGTAGTGCGAAAGGTAGCGCTCAGTGTCCAGACTTTCCCAGTCGGCGCGCCATTGCTCCAGCTGGCTGCCGAAGGCCAGGCGCTCGTCGTTCCATTCAGCCACGCTGAGCCATTCGACATTTTCCCCGATCACCACGGGTGTCAGGCCAACCTGCAGGCCGCGAGACAGAGCCTCCAGATCGGCATTGGACAGTACCACGCAACCGTTGCTCGAGCGGGGAGGTCTGCTATAGGTGTCGGATGGAGTCCCATGCAGCCAGATGCCGTGCCCGTTGCGGCCTTGCATGAGGTCCCACTCATTCGGATAGTTGATGGGGAAGGCGCCGTTGCCGTAGAAGTCCGAGAGTTTTTCCCGTGGCAGGCTGGCCGTGATGTGGTACACGCCGACCGGTGTCTTTTCGTCCCCTTCGCGCAGCTTCAAGGCGCCATTCTTGCCGGAGCTGATGTAGTAGTCGGTGACCAACCGTGGCATGCCGGAATCGTTCCAGTACAAGTAGAGCCGCGAACGCCGTGTATCGACGACGATGGCGTATTTCTGGTCGTCTCGCAACTGCAGAAGGTACCGGGGCACGCGGTCTGTCGGCGGCCGATCGTGGTAGGCACGCACCCGGGAGACAGCCTCGGCTCTCAGTCCTTCGATCCGCGCATCCGGCACATTCGGTGCGGCGCCCAGGGTACTGATCGGTCGGGCTCGCGCGAGCAGCAGATCGCCCTTGATCAGATGGGCAAGGCGAAAGTTGGGTTTCGCACGAATGATGCCTTCCACGTCTTGCAGTGCCGTGTCGAGATGCCCCCGCAGTATTTCTTGATAAACGCCTGCCAGAAGAGCATCCATTGTCAGGTCGATGCGAGCCCCACTGGCCGGGGAAAGGGTCGAAGGCGCTCCGAAAGCGATCGCGGCAAGGGCGACGCAGGTGAAAAATCGTCCCGACATTCAGCTTCCGCTGCGTTCCTGTTGGATGACCCACCGGCCGTCGTCGCGAACCATGAGGAGTGTCTTGCGGCTGCTGACTTTGAGGTTATCCGATCGATAGAGTTGCCGGAAAGTCACGACGGCGCTCTTGTCTCCCCGAAACGTGACTTTGGGGGATTCGATGGCTACTTCGATTTGTTTCGGGGCGGAGATGCGCTGCTTGCGGGACTCCTCCCACTGATTTCGTGTTTCCCCGTTTGGCGTCTTGAAATCTTTCGCATAAAAGGCCAGATAGGTCTCCGTGCTCCTGCGGGACCATGCGCCAGCCCAGGCGCGAACGACCTGCAGAACCTCTTCCGAGTTCCCGCCTTGCTCACGCGTTTCGGCCGCACCTGCCGCAGGTTTTGCACGTTCGATGGCCTGCTTCGCATCAGGAGCTGCCTTCGCAGGGACGGCGCTGACTGCCGCGGGAGCTTGGCCACCTCCCAACGCTACGGCAGAACCGCCGGAGGCAGCCGGCAAACGGTTCCCGCCCGAAATCAGATCGCGAATCATGGACAGCTTGTTCTGTGCCGCAGAATTCGAGGAATCGAGCTGCAGCGCCTTGTCGTAAGCCTGGCTGGCCAGCTTGGTGTACACGTCACCGAGGTTCTCGTAGGCGGTCGCATAGCTCGGATGAGTGCGGATGGAAAGTTCGAGTTGCTGCCGGGCTTTTTCAAACTGACCCTGCCCGGCGAAAAGGACGGCAAGATTGTTGAAGGGTTCCGGCAGCTCGGGGTAGTCCTGGGAAAGTTTCGTGAAGACTTCGATGGCGTCCGCCACCTTGTTTTGCTCGGCGAGTATCAGTCCCTTGATGAAGCGGCCTTGCGGGTCGCGCGGCTTCTGTGCCAGGTACCGATTGACTCGTTCCAGTGCCTGGGCATGCTGGCCCTGCTTTACCAGGCGATTGATGTCCTCGATCTCGTCGGCACGAGACGTTGCGACCGTGCAGGCCAGCAGGAACAGCAGTGCCGCGCAGCGCGCAGCCAAGCGGACGGAGCGAGTCATCGTGTTATACTTTTTTGCGCCAAAGAGCGATACGGCATTCTACCAAGAAGCTCGCAAAATCCACAATAATCAGCCCCTTGCTGGAATTTTCTCGTGCAACGCTCGGCTAACGCAATCGCCCTGCAATAGCACCAGGTATTTCACCGCACACGCCGGTTCGGGTGCGCTTCCAGTCATGACAAGGCCATGCTGAGAATCTACAACAGCCTGACACGGGCCGTGGAGCCGTTCGTGCCCATCGATCCGCCTCGTGTGCGCATGTACGTTTGCGGGATGACCGTCTACGACTTCTGCCACCTCGGGCACGCGAGGGTGATGATTGCCTTCGACGTGGTGCAGCGCTGGCTTCGCGCGAGCGGCTATCAGCTGACTTATGTACGCAACATCACCGACATCGACGACAAGATCATCCGGCGCGCGGCAGAGGTCGGAGAATCCACCGCAGATCTGACGAATCGTTATATCCGCCACATGGACGAGGACGCGGCTGCCCTGGGCGTCCAGAAGCCGGACCGGGAACCCCGGGCCACCGCACATGTTGCGGAAATGCTGGAGATGATCGGCAGGCTCGAAGAGCGCGGGGTGGCCTACAGGGCGACCAGTGGCGACGTGAACTTTTCCGTGAGGAAGTTTCCCGGCTACGGCAAGCTCTCAGGGAAATCCCTCGAGGACCTGCGCGCCGGAGAGCGCGTCGAGGTCGACCCGTCAAAACGGGACCCTCTCGATTTCGTTCTGTGGAAGCACGCCCGGGAGGGGGAGCCGTTCTGGCAGTCTCCCTGGGGTAGTGGCCGTCCGGGCTGGCATATCGAGTGCTCTGCGATGAGCACCACGCTGCTTGGCGCGCACCTTGACATTCACGGCGGTGGGCAGGACTTGCAGTTTCCGCATCACGAAAATGAGATCGCGCAGTCCGAAGCGGCGCTTGATGAATCGACAGCCGGAAGGCGCTTCGTGAAATACTGGATGCATAACGGCTTCGTCAGGTTACACGACCAGAAGATGTCCAAATCCACGGGCAATGTCGAGACGATCCGAGACTTGCTGCAGCGCCATGATCCGGAGGTCATCCGCTTTTTCGTCGTGCGGGCGCATTATCGCAGTCCGCTGAATTATTCCGACCAGCATCTCGAGGACGCCCGGCAGGGCCTGGCAAGGCTCTACACGTCCTTGAAAGGGATGCCGGTGACTTCGGCAGTACCCGTCTGGGACGATACTTACGGCAGGCGCTTTCGCGAGGCCCTCGACGACGATTTCAACACCCCAGAGGCGGTTGCCGTTCTCTACGAGCTTGCCAGCGAAACCAACCGGACCCGGTCGGTGAAGCTCGCGGGGCAGTTGCGCGCACTCGGCGGGCTGTTGGGTCTCCTCGAACGCGAGAGCGAGAGTTTTCTCCGGAGCGCGCGCGGCGGCGAAGCGGCGATAGACGAAGCTCGGATCGCGTCGTTGATCGCCGAGCGCGAAGAAGCGCGCAAAGCAGGGAACTATTCGCTCGCAGACGAAATCCGCGATACGCTGCTGCGCCAAGGAGTCATTCTGGAAGACGGCCCCAAGGGTACCGGTTGGCGCCGCGTCTGAGGGTGGCTCCCACCTTCCAGCGAGACTCCAGCCGTCTAGTAGGCGAATCTACCGGCCTTGCTTATCGCAGTGAGCTCGACGAACCTTGAGCCGTTGTGATTCGACGGACTGAAATCAACCACGTATCCGCCGGTGTCGTAGTTCTGAATGGAGTCCAGAGTCTTGAGC
>JBGPTG010000313.1:0-4230 GCA_041490545.1 Gammaproteobacteria bacterium | reverse complement strand
GTAGGTCACGATCTGGTCGCGCCGCCGCGCCAGTTCGGCTACCGCCAACTCGGCCAGATAAGCTTCTTGCGCCCCCGCGGCGGCCCCGACATCCGCCTGTGCACGGCTGATCCGGCCGCGCAAGATCTCTATGCGCGTGTCGAATTCATCGAATTTGGCGGGCACCTGCGCTTGCGCCTGTGCCAACGCCAGACGTCGCGCCTCGGCCTCGGCAAATAAGCGATCCGTTTCTCGCAGTGCCTTCTTCGCCTCCCAGAGACGCGTACTGTACTGCGCCGACAGATCCCACGTGAGTAAGCCGCGTAGCAGCCGAGACTTCTCCCGCGCCGATTCGCGCTGCGCCGGATCCGCCAGTCGTTCAACCCCGGTACGCACGCGCTCGAGGCGCATGGCGAGCGAATGTTCCCTTTCCGTCGCCAGCGCCTCGGCATCCCCTTCGCTCTCGATACGCGCAAGCTCCCGCGCCTCGCTTGCATAAGTAGCGCGTGCGCGCTCGACCTGAAGCGCGCGCTCTCCGGCAATCACACGCGGCAGCCGCTCCGTAAACCCCTGTCGGCGCGTCGCGAGCATGTCGCGATAGGTCCCGATGTTTTGCGCCCAGGTGTTCAGATTGCGCAGCAGGAAGCCCAGGTCGCGGTAATTCTTCAACCCCTCCTGAAAATCGTGACTCGCCAGCAACTCCGTGAGGTAGCGGCCCTCGGGCGTATCCGGCAGCCGGCGCACGCGCCAGAACCATCCCGATTCTCTTCCCGGGTTGTCGCGCAGGATGTTCTCGACCAGCGCCCCGCGCCGAATCGCCGCGATCGCCTCATCGAGCCGTGCGATCTCGCCCGTGTAGGCGTCGAGCGCGAGTTCGTAACGCGCGAGCGATTGCTGGTACGCACCGAGCTTTCCCAGAGCATACGGCACGGCAAGCAGGGATTCCTGCACCGCCGTGTCCGCCATCGAACGATCCGTGAGTTCCATCCACGGCACCAGCGCGCGCGCATACTGGTCGAGCGCCGCCCGCGCCCATCCCAAACCAAGCAGGGCTTTGTTGGACAACAGGCCGTTGAGACGCACCCGCTCGAGATAGGGTTCGGCCCGCGCCGGGGCGTCGCTTTGCAGGAAGGTATACGCGAGCGCGACGTTGGCCTTGTCCCGCAGTGCCGTGCGCTCCTCGCCGTGCGCGTGATCGTGACCGATCTCGTCGAGTAGCTTCACGCCGGCGTCGCGCTCGCCCGCTTGTATCAGCGCCGCACCCAGGTTGTAGCGTCCGTAGGCAGCCCACCCGGAACGACTGGAGGTCTGTCGCAACATAACAATAGCTTCAGGATATTGCTGACGACGCACGAGCAAGACGGCGTGCAATACGAGCCGTTCGTCTTCGAGGTCCCCGGGCAATGGGCCGCGCACGCGCGCGATCGCATCCTCGGCCTCGGCGACATAGCCGCGTTGATAGCGGATCTTGGCCAGATAAAACCAGGCCCGATCGCGAACCGACGGAGGCGCGCCGGCGTCAATGAGCGCCTGGAAGATACGCCCGGCTTCCTGATGCAGCCCGTACGACAACAACATCCCGCCGCGCAGCAATTCCGCTTCCTCGGCGTGATGCGGCACACGCCCGAAGTGTTGCGCGGTCATGAGCCGTGTCAGTGCCGAAAAATAGTCTTCCTGAAAAAAATAGAACAGGACTTCGCCGAAGTGCGGGTCCTTTACCGCGTGCCTTTCGTCCGCGCGTGCCGCGGGTGCACCGCCGGCGGCGAACGCCGCCATGCAGGCGAGTGCCGCCCATAGGATGCAAACCCTCTTGTGTGCCGCTTGCGCCATGACGCCCTTACCATTCCTTGACGCGGAACTCCGGCTGCTGGCCGCGCGTCTCGTCCCGAATCTGAAGCTCGATATACTTGGGATCGGTACCCTTCTCGAACGTCAGCGTCGTGCCGCGCCGATAATCGC
Organism: Gammaproteobacteria bacterium; assembly: GCA_041490545.1. Classification (GTDB taxonomy): domain Bacteria; phylum Pseudomonadota; class Gammaproteobacteria; order Burkholderiales; family SG8-39; genus VBDM01. The sequence continues at coordinate 2,292 of JBGPTG010000313.1, read as the reverse complement.
GCCAACGAGGCCCCTTTCCGGTGAATACCGCAACCAGTTCGTGCTTGCCGGTCTTTAGATTTCCCATATAGAGGCGTTGTACGCCGCCACGATGCAGGGCCTGCGCCTCGCGTTCGGTGTAGAGATAGTTCGTCACTACCGAGTCGTCGAGTTTGAGCTGCACCGAGTCGAGATCGAACAAAGTCCCGATATCCACCGAGACGAATACCGCCACTTGTGTGCTCGCCGGAAATAACAGCTCTTCTTCGAGCACGAGCAGATCGCGATTGAGTTCCATCGCCTCCTGCTTGAGCGACTGGATTCTCGTATCGAGGCTCTGTGAGTCCGGCGACGGCGTCTTCGGCGTTTCGGCTGCCATCGCCAAGCCAGCGCTCAGCGCCAGCACGCCAAGGACGTTTCGCACCGCGCGGAAAAGCCTGTTTGAATGAATCTTCATGGTTGCTTCTATCCGTTCTAGAACCATCCCGACAGAAATACCTGAAAGACATTGGCGTTGTACGCATACAATCGTCCCGTGCGTACGTCGGTGAAATTGTTGTAGTTGTAACGAATAAATTCGTAATCAAAGTTCAGGGTCACGCGGTTGAAGTTGAAGCGATTACTGAACAATTGATAACTGGCCTTGGCGCCGAGTTCGTTGCTGTAAAAGTTGCTCAACTCACGGTCGCGCGCCATGAAGGTCATCTGCGTCGTGAAATCGTTGGCGTAGAATGACGCGGCCGATTGTTTGTAGTAGCGATAGTGCGGCTCGACCAGCCAGCGCTCGCCAAGACGGCTCGCATGCCCCAGCTCGACGGTCTGGGCGCGGATATTCCAGTTATCCCAGAAATAGCGATAGCGCAGATATGCCGACGCGTTGAGCTGCCCATCGTTCGAGCCCAGTCCTTTGACAATGCCCAGTGCGACCGCGTGACTATCGCGAGTACGGGGATAGACCTCCGGAACCGACAATCCCAACAGCAGTGCAGCGCGATAGGGACTGTGTAGATAACCATCCTCCAAATTGACCTCGTAATTGAGGTTCATCAGCAGGCTCTTGGTGACAACCTGGGACACCCCGAGTTTGTATTGATAACGATTGGCGCGATCGGCGAAATCCGTGTGCGCCTTGCCAACATCGGCATGACTCACGTTGTATCCCAGCCTGAGGGTCGTAAGGCCGTCCAATACCTCGTGCGCCACCGTGGCGCCGAATGTATTGACCACATAATCGGGTTCGTTGCTGCGCAGGACGGACAGTCCGACGGTCGTGTTCCGGTACAGGTAGTCAACGCCACCGCCGTACTCTTCCCGCTTTTCCTTGAACGGGCTGGCCGTGGTTACGACGTCAATCGAAGCACAGCTCACGTTGTCAATGAAGTACGAGGCATATGCCGACACCCGCTCGCCGATCCCCTTGCGCACCAACAGCGCGGGCCCGCTCACCGTGGTTCCGCCGCCGTCGTAATAGTGATACAGAAGATCCGCGCGGTCTTCGGGAATCACCGCTCCTCTCGCCGGCACGGCGAAAAGCCCCGCCAACGCCAACCAGAAAGCGCGGATGGTCGTGCTCAATTGCATCCGCATCCGCCCCCCTCTGCGACAGTGGCACCGCGTGCGCCCTCGCGCACGTCGTGGACGTGTTGCAGATATTTGTCCGACAACGGATCGCGTGAAACGCTCATCAGCGGATCGGCCAACCAGCCGCGCTCATAGGGTTTGACCCACGGCTCGGTGGCGCAACCGCCGAGACATAGCGCCGCAATAACCGCCAATGACGCCCGCCGCTTCATTCTTTTAGCAACTCCCGCACCTGCTGTTCGTACTTCCGCTCATAACCGTCGTAATAGCCGCGGTGCAGGTAACGCACGCGCCCGTCGCGGTCGATCACAAGTGTGGCCGGCATCGTATCCACCCCATATAGCTTCGCAACGTTCTTGTTGCCATCGAACAGCGTTGGAAATCGCAGGCCGAGCCGTTTCAGCATCGCTTCGGCGTCCTTGCGGTTATCGTCAACGTTGACGGCGAGCAGCATGAAACCGGCAGCGCGATATTGGGCGTATATCTTGTTCAGCAGCGGCAACTCCTGACGGCAGGGGTTGCACCAGCTGGCCCAGAAATTGATCAATACGACTTGACCGCGCAGTTCGCTCAAGCGCACATTGCGGCCGCTGTCGCTCTTCAATGCAAAGTCGGGCACTGCCGCCCCGATCGCCGGCAATGCCGCTGCGGTTCCCATGCCGGCAACGGTTAAGACCGTCAGCGCCAAAAGACCAGCTACACGATGCATGCGTGCACTCATCTCACCGCCTT
>JBGPTG010000312.1:0-4262 GCA_041490545.1 Gammaproteobacteria bacterium | reverse complement strand
GGCAGCCCGCGGTGACTTCCTCGAAATCGGCCAGCGGCACGCCGTTGGCGACGAAGCGCGGCGCCCAGTGCGAAATCGCGGCCTCGATGCGGGGGTCCTTTTCGGATTTAGTCTGGATGACGGCTGACATGATCAGGCTCCCAACGTTATGAAATAGCCCGGGTCGTAGCGCTCGCCGGCGCGCGCCCCGGGCTTGAAGGTCGCTGACAGCAATTCGATCTCCTCGGGGTCGAGGACGATGTCGACCGCGGCGACGTTCTGCTCGAGCCACTTCTGCTGTTTCGTCCCGGGAATCGGGAAGACGTCCTCGCCGCGCGACAGGAGCCACGCGAGCGCGACCTGCGCCGGCATGACGCCGCGCCTGGCGGCGATGGCTTGGAGCGGCTTGATGAGCTCGAGGTTCTTCTCGAAATTCCCGGCGCGGAAGCGCGGCTGCTTGCGGCGGATGTCGTGCGGCGCGATGTCTTCTATCGTCTTGATGTTGCCGGTGAGGAGCCCGCGGCCCAGCGGCGAATACGCGACGAAGCCGATGCCATGCTCGCGGCACGCGGGAAGGATCTTGTCTTCCACGTCGCGCGCCCACAGCGAATACTCGGTCTGCAGCGCGGTGATCGGGTGGATCTTGCAGGCGCGCCTGAGCGAATAAGGGCCGGCTTCGGACAGGCCTAACCAGCGCACCTTGCCGGCCTTTACCAGTTCCGCCATCGCACCCACGGTGTCTTCGATGCGCACGTCCGGGTCGATGCGGTGCAGGTAGTAGAGATCGATGGTGTCGATGCCCAGTTGCGCGAGGCTCGCGTCGCACGCCTCGCGCACGTACTCGGGCGTGCCGTTGTAGGCCTTGCTGCCGTCGGGGTTGTCGATATTGCCGAACTTGGAGCAGACGATGACCTTGTCGCGCCGCCCTTTGAGCGCGCTGCCGAGCATGCGCTCGTGGCGTCCCTTCATGTAGCGGTCGGCGGTGTCGAAGAGCGTCACCCCCAGGTCGATGGCGCGGTGCACGGTGTCGATCTGCACCTCGTCGTCGCGCTCGCCGAAATTCGTCGTGGCGCTGCCCGCGCCCAGGCCGATCGCCGATACCGTCGGTCCATTGCTGCCGAGTTTCCGGTATTTCATTCGCGCCTTTTCCCGTGTGTCATTCCGAGCGACAGACCACTCAGTCCGCCTTGATGCCCGTGGCCTGGATGATGGGTGTCCAGCGGGCGAGTTCGTTCTTCACCCAGTCGCTCAGCTCTTCGGGCGTGGAGGGCGTGGCGGCGATTCCCTGCTTGAGAAAGGTCTCCTGCGTCTCGGGACGGCGGAGGATTTCGTTGACCTCGCGATTGAGCTTCACGACGATGGACTTCGGCGTCTTCGCCGGCGCGAACAGGCCGAACCAGAGTTTCACGTCCATCCCCGGGATGCCGGCCTCGACGGCGCTGGGAATGTCGGGCGCACCGGCGAAACGGCTTGCGCTCGAAACGGCGAGGCCTTTCACCTTGCCCGCCTTCAACTGGCCGTGCGCGGTGAGCGGCGACAGGAACGACACCTGCACTTCGGCGGTGAGCAGCGCGGTGAGCGCGTTGCCGGCGCTCTTGTAGGGAATGTGCTGCAGCGGCACGCCGGTGACTTTCTTCAGGAGCTCGCCCGCGAGGTGGCTGGTCGAGCCGTTGCCCGCCGAGGAATAGGCGAGGTCGCCCTTCTGCTTCGCGTAGGCGAGGAATTCCTGGGCGTTGCTTACCGGCAGCGACGGGATGGTGACGAGCACGACCACGCCCTGCCCGACCATGCCGACCGATTCGAAGTCGCGCAGCGGGTCGTAGGGCAGGCTCTTCGCGTAGAGCGTCACCGCGCTCACCATCGGTCCGATGTGGCCCATCACCAGGTTGTAGCCGTCGGGCGGCGACTTGGCGACAACGTCGGTGGGAATCGTGCCGCCGGCGCCGGCGCGGCTGTCGACGATCACCGGCTGGCCCCATTTTTCCTGCAGCCCCTGCGCGACGTAGCGCGACAGATAGTCCGCGGTGCTGCCGGTGCCCTGGCCGAAGATGCGGATGGTGCGCGAGGGGAAGCTCGCGGCAGGATCCTGCGCGTGGGCGAATGGTGCGATGAGGAGAATCGCTGCGGCAAACGCTGTCGATGGCTTCATGTGGCTCCTTCTTCTTTCCTAAACCGGGGGCAGATTTGGAAAACCGTGGTCTGTCCCCGGTTTTCTCAATCGAGTTTCGCGCCGGCGGCCTTGACCACGATCGCCCAGCGCGCGAGATCGGTTTTGATCTGCGCGGCGAATTCTTCCGGCGTGTTGGCGACCGGATCGATGCCGTCCCTGTCCAGGCGTGCGAGGAAATCCGGACGCCTGACGATCGCCACCGAGTCGTCGTGCACCTTGTTGACGATCTCGCGCGGCGTGCCCGCGGGCGCCATGAAGCCGTACCACGCGGTGATGTCGAAGCCGGGCAAAGTTTCCGCGATGGCCGCGACATTGGGCAGCGCCTTTGCGCGCTTCGGCCCGGTGACGCCGAGCGCCTTCAGCTTGCCGCTCTGGGTGAGCTGGATCGAGGCGGTGATGCCGCCGAAGATGAGCGGCACCTGGTTGGCGAGCACGTCGGCGATTCCCTGCCCGAAGCCCTTGTAGGGAATGTGGATCATGTCCATGTTGCCCGCCATGGCGCGGATCGATTCCATCGCAAGGTGCTGCTGCCCGCCCGCGCCCGAGGAGGCATAGCTGATTTTCCCCGGCTGCGCGCGCACCAGCGCGATCAGCTCCTTCACGTTGCTCGCCGGAAAGGCGGGATTCGCCATGAGCACGAACGGGCCGGCGGTGACGTTGACGATCGGCGCAAAGTCGCGCACCGGGTCATAGGGGATCTTCGAATACAGGTGCGGGGCGATGGTGATCGACGCGTCCGCGGCGAAGAGCAGCGTGTAGCCGTCGGGCGCACTCTTCGCGACGTAGTCGGTGCCGATGGTGCCGCCGGCCCCGCTGCGGTTTTCCACCACCACCGGCTGGTTCCAGGTCCTGGACAGCTCGGCCGCCATGACGCGCCCGTAGATGTCGGGCGTGCCCCCAGGCGGGAAGGTGACGATGACGCGCACCGATCTTGCGGGCCAGCCTTGAGCCCAGGCGACGGGCGAGAGCGCTGCCGCGAGTGCGAGCGCAAGTAGTGTTCTCAGGAACATCCGACTCCTCCTCCGGTTCGCTCCCCTGCCGCAGTTAAAGAATAGCACCGTCGGCGTGGGGATAAAGATGCAGATAAAGAAAAAGGCGGCCCGTTCTTGTTATTCTTCGGCCGCCCCCGAGGTCCAAACTTCGCACCATCTTGCTGTTTTGTGGCTCTCCCTTATTTTCTCTGGCGAAGTTTGCGTATTGCTGCGATTTGCGCGGCGAGCGTGGCGAGCTCGGCCTCGACGGTGGCGACTTCCTGCTTGTCGGTCGCCTTGGCACGCGCTTCCTCGGCCGCTTTCAGCGCCTCGGTGGCCTTGGCCTCGTCGAGGTCGCGACCGCGAATGGCGGTGTCGGCGAGCACGGTGATGACGCCGGGCTGAATTTCGAGGATGCCGCCCGCGACGAACACCAGTTCTTCCTCGCCGCCGCCCGCCGGCTTGATGCGCACCGAGCCGGGCTTGATGCGCGTGATGAGCGGCGTATGCCGCGGATAGATGCCGAGCTCGCCCGCCTCGCCGGGCAGCACCACGAACTCGGCTTCGCCCGAGTAGATGCTCGCTTCGGCGCTGACGACGTCGACGTGTATCGTGTTTGCGCTCATGTCCTGCCTGCGGCTTCCTTCTTCATCTCTTCTGCCTTTGAAAAGGCCTCCTCGATCGCGCCGACCATGTAGAAGGCCTGCTCAGGAAGCGCGTCGCACTCGCCCGCGACGATCATCTTGAAGCCTTTGATCGTGTCTTTCAACTGCACGTACTTGCCGTCCTGGCCGGTGAAATTCTTGGCCACGCTGAAGGGCTGCGACAGGAAACGCTGGATTTTTCTTGCGCGCGACACCGCGAGCTTGTCCTCGGGCGCGAGCTCGTCCATGCCGAGGATGGCGATGATGTCGCGCAGTTCCTTGTAGCGCTGCAGCGTCGCCTGCACCGCGCGCGTGGTCGAGTAATGCTCCTCGCCGATGGTGTTCGGGTCGACCTGGCGCGAGGTCGAGTCGAGCGGATCGACCGCGGGATAAATGCCGAGCGAGGCGATGTCGCGCGACAGCACCACGGTGGCGTCGAGGTGGCCGAAGGTGGTGGCGGGCGAGGGATCGGTCAGGTCGTCGGCCGGCACGTAGATC
>JBGPTG010000311.1:0-4265 GCA_041490545.1 Gammaproteobacteria bacterium | reverse complement strand
TCGAGCATCGTGCGCATGATCGATCTGCTCGCGGTGTTCATCAAGATCATGATGGTGTCGATCGTCCTGATCGCCGTCATGAACGTCATGGTGATGGCGGTCTACGAGCGCATCCGCGAGATCGGCACCATTTCGGCGATCGGCACGCCGCCGCGAAGAATTCTTTCGCTCTTTCTGACCGAAGGGCTGCTCCTGGGCGCGGGCGGCGCGGCGCTCGGGACGGCGATCAGCCTCGTCGCGATCTACGCCTTGAACGTCTGGAAGGTCAGCATCCACTTCGGCATGCAGCAGGATGCGATCCGGCTCGCCCCCGCGGTCTCCGCAGCGGACGTCGTGACCATCGTCGCGATGGTGATCGTCATGGCGCTGCTCGCGAGCCTTCAGCCGGCGTGGAAAGCTTCGCGCATGGACCCGGTCACCGCCCTCGGCCACGTTTGATCCTGCGGGGCTCTTCATGAAGAAATTGCTGTGGTTGTTTCTTTCCTTCGCCGCGCTGCCGGCGGCACATGCGATCGACGGCACGCAGATCCTGCAGAAGGTGGACCGCAACCTGGAGCCCGAATCCTACGAGTCGTACCGGCAGCTCACCGACATCCAGCCCGACGGCAGCAAGAAGGTGTCGGTGCTCTACACGATGAAGAAGGGCCGCGACAAGGTGGTGGCGCTGTTCCTCGCGCCGGCGAGCGACAAAGGGCGCGTGACGCTCCGCCTCGGCGACAACATGTGGCTCTACATTCCCGATGTCGGGCGCGCGATACGGATCACCAGCCTGCAATCGGTGACCGGCAGCGTGTTCAACAACGCCGACATCCTGCGCATCGACTACACCGCGGAGTACGACGTCGAAGCGACGGAAGAGCAGAAGGATGCCTATCTCCTATCGCTCAAGGCCAAGACAGGCGAAGTCGCGTACGACCGGCTCAAGATGTGGGTGGATAAGCAAGTGCTGTTGCCGCTTACCATCGAGGCGTATGCGGCGAGCGGCCTGCTGCTCAAAACGCTGCACTTCAAGGACATCAAGGATTTCGGCGGCGGCATCAAACGTCCCGCGACGCTCGAAACCGACAGCCCGCTCTACAAGGGCTACAAGTCGGTGATGCAGTGGTCGGGACTCAAGAAGCGCGACTTCGCCGACGAGATTTTCACGCTCAACTACCTGCCACGGGTGCAAGAGCTGCGCAAATGAACCCGGCGCGGAGACTGCGGCCGTGGTGGCTGCTCGTGCTCCTCTTCGCGCGCTCGCCGGGGGCTGAGGAATTCAGCTTCGACGCCTCGGAGTTCGAGAAAAAGTCGTTCGAGCTGAACGGCTACCTCCAGCTGAAGCAGGAACACTTCGCGCTCAACCGCGATGGAGCGTTCTACAGGCTCGCCTATTTGGGCCAGCCGCAGCCGGAGTATCTCGACCGCACAACCGGAACCCTGCAACTCGCGGGCAAGCTGCGCCAGGGCATCGGGACCTTCGACTTCCGCACCAATTCGGACCTGCAGCGGGATCAGCTTGCGCACGATCGCGACAACAGCATCTTTGAGGCAGCTTACTCGATTCGTCCCAGCCCGGGTTTCACGGCGGAGGCCGGAAAGCGGGCGCTCAAGTGGGGCAAGGGGTACGCGTGGAACCCGATCGGGTTCGTCGAGCGGCCGAAAGACGCGAACGATCCCCAGCTCGCCAGAGAAGGCTTTGTGATGGCGGATGCCGACTGGATCTCGAGCCCGAGCGGCGACCTGCAGACGATCGCCTTCACTCCGGTGCTGCTGCCGGTTGCGGAGAACCTGAACGGCGATTTCGGCGCGAGCGGCCATCTGAATCCCGCGGCGAAGCTCTATCTGCTCTACCGGGACACCGACATCGATATTGCCTGGCAGGGCCAGGGAAGCCGCCCGGCGCGCTACGGTGTGGATTTCTCGCGCAACCTTGTTTCGAACTTCGAGATCCACGGCGAATGGGCGCGCATCCTGAAGTTCCCGAGGCCGGTGACGGACGCGAGCGGACAGGTGACGATGGACACCCGCGACGCGACGAGCTGGCTCGCGGGGCTGCGCTACCTCACGGCGGACGAGACCACTTACATCGCCGAGTACTACCGCAACGGTACGGGGTACTCGACCGCCGAAGCCGACCAGTTCTATCAGCTCGTCGATACGGCCTTCGCGACCGGGAACAGCGCGCTCGCGCAGAAGGCACTCTCGCTCAGCCAGGGCAGCTACGGTCGACCCAACCCGGGCGAGGAATACGTCTATTTCAGAGCGCAGCAGAAGGACGCGCTGGGCATCGTCTACTTCTCGCCCGCGATCACCGCGATGATGAATCTCCAGGACCGCAGTTACCAGGTGACGCCGGAGCTGCAGTACACGGGAATCACCAACCTCGAGCTGCGCGCGCGGCTATTCCTCCTGCACGGCGGCGCCTCGACCGATTTCGGTGAAAAGCTAAATTCGCGAAAGCTCGAGTTCTATGCCCGATACTACTTCTGATGCAGCGGGGACACCGCCAGGCCTGACGAGCACCGAGGCCGGCCAGCGGCTGGTCGAATTCGGCCCGAACGCCGTCGCCGAGGAATTGCCGCCGCGTTGGCGGGTTTTCCTGGCGAAGTTCTGGTCGCCCATCCCGTGGCTGCTCGAGGCCGCGTTCCTGCTCCAGCTCGGACTCGGCGAATACCTGGAAGCGTCGGTGGTCGGCGCTCTGCTCCTTTTCAACGCGACGCTCGGTTTCGTCCAGGAAGGCCGGGCGGGCGCGGCGCTGGAAGCGCTGAAGAAACGGCTCGCGCCGACCGCCCTGGTGCGCCGCGACGGCGAATGGGTCCGGCTACCGGCGTCGGAGCTCGTGCCGGGCGATGCGATCCGGCTGCCGCTCGGAGCGTTGGTGCCCGCCGACGCGCACGTCGTGTCCGGGTCGGTGATGGTAGACCAGTCGATGCTCACCGGCGAATCCGTTCCTGTCGATGCAAATTCCGGCAGCCACGTCTTTGCGGGTTCCCTGGTGCGTCGCGGTCAGGCGATTGCCGAGGTGACGGCAACCGGATCGAAGACCTATTTTGGGCGGGCAGCCGAGCTCGTGCGTACTGCCCGCTCCGCCAGCACCGAGCAGGCGGCCATTTTTGCAGCGACACGGAATCTCGCCGTCGTAAACGGCACCGTCGCCTTCGCTATTGTCGTTTTCGCATATGCCATGGCGTTGCCAACGGACGATCTGATCCGCCTCGGCCTCACGGCGATCCTGGCCACGATTCCAGCAGCGCTGCCGGCGACGTTCACCCTTTCTGCCGCATTCGGCGCGCAGATCCTGGCCCGGCGCGGCGTCTTGCTGACCCGCCTCTCGGCCGCGCACGAAGCCGCCGCCATGGACGTCCTGTGCGCCGACAAGACCGGGACGTTGACGCGCAATGCGCTCGAGGTGGTCGAGGTTTCCGCGATGCCCGGGTTCGATCGCGAGCGCGTGCTGACACTTGCGAAACTCGCCAGCTCGGACGCCGACCAGGATCCGATCGATGCCGCCGTTCGCGCGGCGGCAAGCGAATCGGCTGCTCGCGGTGCCGTCGAACGTCTCGTGCGTTTCGTGCCTTTCGATCCGGCCACACAAATGTCAGAAGCTTTCGCCGTGGATCGCGACGGAAACGAGTTGCGAATTACGAAGGGCGCTTTTCACGCTGTTGCGGAATTGGCGGAGGTTCCCGCCAACGCCAGGCAAGCGACGGACGATCTGGCCGGACGCGGACATCGGGTCATCGCGGTGGCCGCGGGGGCGCCGGCTTCGCTGCGCCTCGCTGGTCTCATAGCAATCAGCGATCCTCCCCGCGCCGATTCGGCGGAACTCGTCGGCGCGCTTCGAGAGATGGGCGTGCGCACTGTGATGGTGACGGGGGACTCGCCGGTGACGGCGGCAGCGATCGCGCGCAAGGTCGGCATCAGCGGTGAAGTCTGTTCACCCGAAGGACTTTCGGACGACCTGCATGCGGAGGAGTTCGGCGTATTTGCCCGAGCGATTCCCGAGGAGAAGTTCCGCCTGGTGCAAGCGTTGCAGCACGCACATCATGTAGTGGGCATGTGCGGCGACGGAACGAACGACGCTCCCGCGTTGCGGCAGGCACAGATCGGAATCGCCGTCTCGTCGGCAACCGACGTTGCCAAGGCCGCGGCGGGCATGGTTCTCACCGATCCGGGGCTCGCCGGCATCGTGTTCGCGGTCCGCGAAGGCCGCGTCGCGTTCCAGCGGCTCCTGACCTACACGTTCAACATGCTGACCAAGAAGATCGAGATCGTGCTTTTTC
>JBGPTG010000310.1:0-4272 GCA_041490545.1 Gammaproteobacteria bacterium | reverse complement strand
TTGCAGACGTAGACGTCGAGGGTGACGCTTTGGAGCTCGGGCCAGGTGTGAATGGCGAGATGCGACTCCGCCAGCACCACCGTGCCCGTGACTCCGCCACCGTCGAACTGATGGAACAGGTCACCGAGAATAGTCAGCCCGGACCTGTTGACAGAGTCGTGACAGAATTGACGCAGCTTCGCCGCGTCAGTTAGGTACCGTGCGTCCCCCTTGCAGCGGTACAGATTGGCGACAACATGCAGTCCGTCCAATTTGCATACATCCCCACTCTGTTTAATAACCGAGATGCCGGTCTACGACGCGTGCATCTCCCCAATTGCCGCATCGATCAACCTGCGAGCGATGCTGATTCTAGCAGGCAAGCGCGGCAAATTCTCGACATCAAACCACTGCGCATCCACAATTTCGATGCCGTCTACCCGGACTTCACCACTTTCGTAGTCGGCAAAGAACGCAATCATGAGCGAGTGCGGGAACGGCCATGGCTGGCTCGCAAAATAGCGCACGCGATGCACATGAATCCCTGTCTCCTCATAAACCTCGCGCTCCAGGCACTGCTCCAGCGTCTCCCCCGGCTCCACGAACCCGGCCAGGGCGCTATACATCTCCTTCGGAAACCGTGGCGAGCGGGCCAGCAGCAACTGCTTCCCACGCCGCACCAGTCCCATCACCGCAGGTGCCAGCCGGGGATACACGACCAGCCCGCAGTCCCTGCACTCGCGAGACCGCTCGCTCGCGCGTACTACCGTAACTCGACCGCACCCTCCACAGAACTGGTGCGTACGGTCCCAATCCACGATCTGCAGCGCCCGCCCTGCCAAGGCGAACTGCGCGTCCTCCAGCACCCCGAACAGTGCACGCAGACCCTGCCAATTCCATCCTGGGGGCGTTTCATCGCTCGCTGCCGCCTCGGCGGCAAAGCAATGTCGATCGCCGAGAACCCCAAGATATTGTGTACGCTGCAGCATCATACCCAAATCCTTGGGGTTATTGCAATGGGGAAGGGCGGCTGGGAGCGGGGTGGCTGCCACCATGAGTTCGCTGCCGCGAAACACGAACCAGAGCGAGCGCTCCGGCAGGACCGGCGGAGGCTGGAGCCCTGGAACGTAGGAATCCGGCCACTTGAACGGCATCGTCATGGAGTCGGTGCAACGCGCCGCGCCAAGTGCGTCACCGTGCACCTCGGGCGCCACGCGCGCCCTGCGAACCTGCACATCTGACCCGGCGGACGGCTCAGAACCTCGTGTCCGGCAAACCTGCCCTGGATCAACCTGTCTTCCTCAGTCGCCTGATGAGGCTGGAGGTGTCCCAGCGGCCACCGCCCATCTTCGACACCTCATCGTAGAATCCGGCGACGAGCTGAGTCACGGGCAAGGGAGCGCCATTCTCCCGGGCGGCTTCCGCGCAGATGCGCAGATCCTTCCGCATCCAGTCCACCGCGAATCCGAAGTCGAACTTGTCGTCGACCATGGTCTTGCCGCGATTCTCCATCTGCCAGGATTGCGCTGCGCCCTTGGAAATGACATCGAGCACGAGCTTCGCGTCGAGCCCTGCCTTGATCGCGAAATTGAGGCCCTCGGACATCGCCTGGACGAGGCCGGCGATGCAGATCTGGTTGACCATCTTGGTCAGTTGGCCCGAGCCGGAGGGGCCCAGCAGCGTCACCGCCTTGGCGAAATGCGCGATGACCGGTTTGGCCCGCTCGAATGCGGCCGCGTCTCCGCCCACCATCACGGTGAGCTGTCCGCTCTCGGCGCCCGCCTGGCCGCCGGATACGGGTGCATCGAGGAATTCGAAACCGCGCTTCCTGGCCTCGCCGGCGAGCTCACGGGCGACCTTTGCCGAAGCCGTGGTGTGATCCACGAAAATCGCCCCTTTTTCGACTTTCTGAAAGGCCCCGTTGGCGCCCAAGGTCACTTCGCGCAAGTCGGGATCGTCCCCGACGCAACAAAACACGATGCTCGCTCCCTCGGCGGCCTTCGCTGGGGTATCGACATGCCTGCCGCCGTGCTTTGCGACCCAGGCTTCCGCCTTAGCGCGACTGCGGTTGTACACGGTTACATCGTGACCGCCCCGGACAACGAGGTGGCCGGCCATGGGAGATCCCATTACGCCTAGGCCGATGAACGCGAGCTTTTGCTTGGACACTTTTGCCTCCCCACATTGATCGCTCTCGCCAAAGCAGCGAGATTCCCCGATAATTATAGGGTCTTGGCACACTCCTCCTGATTTTTTCCCGCTAAATGAGCAATGACTTGACCAACGCCATACGCGCGTTGGCCATGGACGCCGTGCAGGCAGCCAACTCGGGGCATCCCGGAATGCCGATGGGCATGGCCGAGATCGCCCTGGCGCTTTGGGGAAAGCACCTCCGCCACAACCCTGCCGATCCGCAGTGGTTGGACAGGGATCGGTTCGTGCTGTCGAACGGGCACGGTTCGATGCTGCTCTACGCGCTTCTGCATCTCACCGGCTATGACCTGACGCTCGAAGACCTGAAGCACTTCAGACAGCTCCACTCCAGGACGCCTGGACACCCGGAGCGCGGTTTGACGCCCGGAGTCGAGACGACCACGGGGCCGCTCGGCCAGGGGCTGGCCAACGCGGTCGGTATGGCGATTGCGGAACGACTGCTCGCTGCGGAGTTCAACCGCCCGGGATTCGACATCATCGATCATCACACCTACGTCTTTCTCGGCGACGGCTGCCTGATGGAAGGCATTTCGCACGAGGCTTGCTCACTGGCCGGAACCCTGGGTCTGGGCAAGCTCGTGGCCCTTTACGACGACAACGGAATCTCGATCGACGGGCAGGTGTCCGGCTGGTTTAACGACCGGACTCCCGAGCGCTTCTCTGCCTATGGTTGGCAGGTGATCTCCGGAATCGACGGCCATGACGTCCCAGCCGTAGAGGCGGCGATTCGCGACGCCAAGTCCGGCGCGAGCCGGCCTACGCTGATTTGCTGCAAGACGGTGATCGGCAAGGGCGCACCGAAGCGCGCTGGAACCGCCAAAGCGCATGGGGAGGCGCTGGGCGCCGAGGAAGTGGAAGCGACACGGCAGAACATCGACTGGCCCTACCCGGCATTCGAGATCCCGAGGCAGGTCTACGCGGCCTGGGACGCGCGCGCGCGCGGTGCCCAGCAGGAGCAGGCCTGGAGCGAAAGGTTTGCCGCCTACGAAAAGTCCTATCCCGACCTGGCCCGGGACTACCGGCGACGCATGGCAGGCGAGCTGCCTTCCGACTGGAAAGCGCGGTCCGCAGAGTTGGTGCAGAAGATCAATACCAAGGGCGAGTCGATTGCGACGCGCAAGGCGTCCCAAAACGCGATCGAAGGCCTGGCTCCGATACTCCCGGAGCTGGTCGGAGGCTCGGCCGACCTGACCGGGTCCAACCTGACCCTGTGGTCGGGATCTAAGCCGGTGCGCAGCAGCGGTGGCGGCAATTATATTTACTATGGCGTGCGCGAATTCGGCATGAGCGCGGTGATGAACGGTCTCGCATTGCACGGCGGGTTCATTCCCTACGGCGGCACCTTTCTCACGTTCTCGGATTATTCGCGCAACGCGTTGCGCATGGCGGCGCTGATGAAAATCCGCTGCGTGTTCGTGTTTACCCACGACTCGATCGGCCTGGGCGAGGATGGCCCCACGCACCAGGCCGTGGAGCACGCGGCTGCGCTGCGGCTAATCCCCGGACTGGACGTGTGGCGCCCTTGCGATAGCGTCGAGTCGGTCGCGGCGTGGGTGGCGGCGATCGAGCGCTGGGACGGGCCCAGCGCGCTTTTGTTCACGCGCCAGAACGTGCCGTTTCAAATACGCGATGCGCATACCATCGCCGCCGTGCGGCGCGGCGGGTACGTTCTCTCGGACGCGCAGGATCCGAAGGCGGTGATCGTCGCCACCGGGTCGGAGGTCGAGCTCGCCCTGGGGGCAAAGGCGAAACTCGCCGAGGAAGGTGTCCCAATCCGGGTGGTATCCATGCCTTGCACGTCGGAGTTCGACCGCCAGCCACCGATGTACAAGGATATCGTCCTGATACCGACGCTTCCCAGGGTCGCGGTGGAAGCCGGGGTGAGCGACTTCTGGCGCAAGTACGTCGGCCTCGAAGGTGCCGTGGTGGGCATAGACTGCTACGGAGAATCGGCGCCGGGACCGGCGCTTTTCGAATATTTCGGCTTCACCGTTGACAACGTGGTGAAGGCCGTCAAGAGCGTACTAAACTAGAAATTCCCAAGGAGTCAACGCATGACAATTCGAGTCGCCATCAACG
>JBGPTG010000309.1:0-4282 GCA_041490545.1 Gammaproteobacteria bacterium | reverse complement strand
GCTTCTGCTCGAGCTTGAGCGGCAGGTGCGCGGCAATGGTGTCGGCCAACCGCCCCGCTTCCTCGATTCCGGCAAGAGAGGTGAGAATCTCCGGGGGAATCTTCTTGTTCAGCTTCACGTACTGATCGAACTGGGCGATCAGCGCCCGGCGCATGGCCTCGATTTCGGTGAGGTCGCCCGCGTCGGCGGGCACCGCGACCGCGTCGGCGGCGTAGTGGCTGCGCAAATCCTCTATGCTCTGGATGCGGGCACGCTGGCTACCTTCGACCAGCACCTTTACGGTACCGTCGGGCAGTTTCAGCATCTGCAGGATGTTGGAAATGCAGCCGATCTTGTAGAGATCCTCGGCGCCTGGCTCGTCTTTCGCCGCCGATCGCTGCGCGACGAGCAGGATGTTCTTGCCGGCCTCCATCGCGATTTCCATGGCCTTGATCGACTTGGGCCGGCCCACGAACAGGGGAATGACCATGTGCGGGAAGACCACCACATCCCGCAGCGGCAGCAGGGGATACTGGTTGAGCGAAGTTGCGAGTTCGTTTGCCATGGTCTTCCCGGAAAAATGAATCAACGACTACATTGGGGCTCGCGCCCGGGCTTCAAGCTCGCGTTCGAGCGAGCTACAGATCGCCGTTTCAAGCCGTTCCGGCCACCTTGGGCGGCTCGGTATAGATGAGGAGGGGCTTACCCTCGCCGACGACGGTGTTTTCGTCAACGACGACTTTGCTGACGTTCTCCAGGGCCGGCAGGTCGAACATGATATCGAGCAGCACCTGTTCGAGAATCGAACGCAGCCCCCGTGCTCCGGTCTTTCGCGCCAGGGCCTTCTTGGCGATGGCCTGGAGCGCCTGGGGTCGAACCTCGAGATCCACGCCTTCCATCCCGAACAGCCTCTGGTACTGCTTGATCAGGGCATTCTTCGGTTCGGTCAGGATCTGGATGAGCGCCTGCTCGTCGAGCTCCTCCAGCGTGGCCACCACGGGGAGGCGTCCGACGAACTCCGGTATCAGCCCGTACTTGATCAGGTCCTCGGGCTCGACGGTACGCAGCACCTCGCTGATGTCCTTGGCGTTCTTCAGACTCCTGACATCCGCGCCGAAGCCGATGCCGCTCTTCTCGGAGCGGCTGCGGATGATCTTTTCCAGGCCGTCAAATGCGCCACCGCACACGAAGAGAATATTGGTGGTATCCACCTGCACGAAGTCCTGGTTGGGATGCTTGCGCCCGCCCTGCGGCGGCACCGAGGCAATCGTCCCTTCGATGAGCTTGAGCAGCGCCTGCTGCACGCCTTCGCCGGAGACGTCGCGCGTGATCGACGGGTTGTCCGACTTGCGCGAAATCTTGTCGATTTCGTCGATGTAGACGATGCCGCGCTTGGCTTTGTCCACGTCGTAATCGCAGTTCTGCAGGAGCTTCTGGATGATGTTTTCCACGTCCTCTCCGACGTAGCCCGCCTCCGTGAGCGTGGTCGCGTCGGCGATGACAAAAGGCACGTTGAGAAGCCGCGCCAGCGTCTGCGCGAGCAGCGTCTTTCCGGAACCGGTCGGCCCCACCAGCAGAATGTTCGACTTGGCGAGCTCGACGTCGTCGTTCTTCGACAGATGCTTGAGCCGCTTGTAATGGTTGTAGACGGCGACCGAGAGTATCTTCTTGGCCAGTTCCTGGCCGATGACGTATTCGTCGAGGATCCCGCAGATCTCCCGCGGAGTCGGCAAGTCCGACTTGGCGGGTTTTCCGCCTTTGTCGGCCGTGCTTTCCTCACGGATGATGTCATTGCAGAGCTCGATGCATTCATCGCAGATGAACACCGACGGCCCGGCGATGAGCTTCCTCACCTCATGCTGGCTCTTGCCGCAGAAGGAGCAATAGAGAAGCTTCTCGCCGCCGGTCTTTTCGCTCATCTCTTCGTCTCCGCGTTCACGCCGCCGCAGCCGCCTCGGACCGTGAGGTCAACACCCGATCGACGATACCGTACTTCACGGCTTCTTCCGCCGATAGGAAATTATCCCGATCCGTGTCGCGAGAAATTTTCTCCACGCTCTGGCCGGTGTGCAGCGCCATGATTTCGTTCAGCCGCTGGCGCAGGTAGAGGATTTCCTTGGCGTGGATCTCGACATCCGACGCCTGTCCCTGGAACCCGCCCATGGGCTGGTGAATCATGACCCGCGAATTCGGCAGGCAATGACGTTTGTCCTTGTCGCCTGCCGCCAGCAGCAGCGCTCCCATGCTCGCCGCCTGGCCGACGCACAGCGTCGAAACGTCGGGCTTGACGAACTGCATGGTGTCGTAGATTGCAAGCCCCGCCGACACCGACCCGCCGGGCGAATTGATGTAGAAGAAAATGTCCTTGTCTGGATTTTCCGACTCGAGGAACAGAAGTTGCGCGACGATGAGGTTCGCCGAAATTTCGTTGACGGGCCCGACGAGGAAAACGACGCGTTCCTTGAGCAGGCGAGAGTAGATGTCGTAGGCGCGCTCGCCGCGCCCGCTCTGCTCGATCACCATGGGAATCAGCCCCAGGCCCTGCGGGTCCTGACGGAGTGCCCCGGTCGGCGGGACTCCTGCCTGCCAGAGTACGCCGCTCATGTCACCACCTCCGAACCGATAAAAGAAATTCTTAAGCCCTGCCGTCGGCGTCCGCTCGCGCTCGGCTGGGTCACATCCCCGCTGCGCGGGGCCCCTGTTCCCGGCCTCACGCGGCTGCCCCCATCAGTTCATCGAAGCTGATCGCCTTGTCCTCCACCTGGACGTGATCGAGAACCCAGTTGACAACGTTTATCTCGACCGCCAAACCCTCGAATTCGCTCAAACGTTGAGGCTCGGAATAGACCCATCTTACCACTTCGAACGGCTGCTCGAAGGTTTGCGCGTGATCGGTGACGAGCGCGCGCACCTGCTCGGGCTTGGCGGCGAGGCCGTGGACCTTCACGAGTTCGCCGAGTATCAGGCCGAGCGTCACCCGGCGTCGGGCATGCCCCTCAAGGGCCGCCGGATCGATCGGCAGCTTTTCGAGTTTCACCCCGCGGCTTTCCAGATCGGCCCGGGCCTGCTGCACCATGCGCTGCAATTCCAGCTCGACCAGCGACTTCGGCAACTCGAGCGACGTCGTGTCGATGAGCGCCTGCATGACCTTCTGCTTGACTTCGCTCTCGACGCGCTTCTTGATTTCCCGCTCCACGTTGGCTTTGACTTCCTCGCGCATCTTGCGGGTATCGCCGTCGGCGACACCCAGGGATTTGGCGAATTCGGCGTCGACTTCCGGCAGCTTCGGCGCCTCTACCGCCGTCACGCTGACCTCGAAGCTCGCCGTCTTGCCTGCAACGTCCTTGCCTGCATAGTCCGCCGGGAAGCTGACCGGAAACGTCTTCCGCTCCCCCGCCCCCGCGCCCGTGACCCCGGCCTCGAACTCGGGCAGCAGGCGACCTTCTCCGATCACCAATGCAATTCCGCTGCCCGTGCCGCCGGTGAATTCATTGCCGTCGATGCGGCCGGCGAAATCCATCGTGACTCGGTCACCCAGCTGCGAAGCACGCGAGACGGCTTCCCAGGCAACCCGCTGCTTGCGCAGGATCTCAAGGGTGCGATCCACGTCGGCGTCATCGACAACGTGCGTAGGGCGGGCGATTTTCGCGGCCTTCAAGTCGCCAAGCTTGACCTCCGGATAGATCTCGAATGTCGCGCTGAAGGCGAGTTGCTTTTCGTCGGCACCGGTCTTGCGCTCGATGCGGGGATAACCCGCGACCCGCAGGTTTCGTTCCTGTACGGCTTGGGCGAACGACTTCTGCACGGCATCCCCGATAACTTCGGAGCGCACTTGCGGCCCATAGTGCTGCTCGACGATCCGCAACGGCACTTTCCCGGGCCGAAAACCGTCCATGCGGACGGTGCGGGACAGCTTGCGCAGGCGCTGCTCTACCTCGCGCTCGATGTGCTCCGCCGGGACCGCCACGTCCAGCCGCCGTTCCAGCCTTTCCAGCGTTTCAATAGTCGTCTGCATTCCTGAAATCCTGCTCCTGGTGCGAAGGAAGGGACTCGAACCCCCATGCCTTACGGCGCTGGAACCTAAATCCAGTGCGTCTACCAATTCCGCCACCTTCGCGGCATGGCACCACAGCATGCCGGTCTTGCGCTACGAGCCGACCCCGGCAGCAGCCGCGCCATTCTACCGCAAAGCCTCCTATACTGTCAGCCTAAGAGCCTGAAACCCTTTGAAAAATAGGGCGATGTCCGTCGCGCACTACGAAAACTTCCCGGTCGCTTCGATGCTCCTTCCGGCATCGCTGCG
>JBGPTG010000308.1:0-4309 GCA_041490545.1 Gammaproteobacteria bacterium | reverse complement strand
GTCAAAGTGAGTATGTAGATTTCCTTGAGTCCTTCGCGCGACAGGGAGAGCTCCTTGTAGGCGCGATAGACACTTTGTACTGCCTCACCTTGCTCGGCCAACACCTGCGGTACCCAATGCGTGAGTTGGAGAAAGTGCACCTCGCTACGATTCCCGGAATTCTGAATCGGGACGATGACCCTGAGCAGGAGTCCCTTCTCCCCCACGGGCTCGACTGCGCTGTAACCACGGATCTGTCGCGCCTCGCGGAGAGACTGGGCGTTGGGCTCAGGTACGGATGGGCTTGCCAGGCTTCGCCTGGCGTCGGCGAGGCCTTCACCTCGCGCGTTCAACAATACCGCCTCCTCCACATAAGCCTGCTCGCGCAAGCGGGTCAACAACGCGGCGCGGCGCGGCGCGGGAGCCTCGGCGAGATCCAGAGCCATGACATGGGCCTTGAGCAGCAGATCGTTCAACATGACGTCGAGCGCAGCTCGCCCCAGATTCAGCCCTCCTTCCAAGGCTCGCTCGACGCGTACGTCGAACCACGATTCGATACTCTTGACAAGAAACTGCAAAGACACGGTGTAGACAAGAAGCCCCGGAACGACGCCCACCAACGCAAACATCACCAGCACGCGAAACGTGAGACGCGAACCGAATACCCGGGCACGTCGCTGCCGGGCCAGGACCGTTAGCTGATAAACGACCAACCCCAGTAACGCGAGAGCAATGACGGCGTTCAAGCCCAGCAGCAGCGGGTAGTGTTCGGCGAACAGGGGAGAGTTGGCGGTTGCCGCGGCCAGCAGGAACAGCAGACTGGCCCCGAGCGCCGCGCTCGCGATGAACACGTAGGTCATCTTGCCTCCTGCACCGGCGCAAGCGGCGTGAACGGAAACCGCTTCCAATCGGAGGCGAGAGTCCATTCCCGACTGGTAACGGCGCTCATGACCCTGAATGGCGTTGGCAGTTGCGCCGGGTCCAGCCTCATGCGAACGGCAGCAACGTACCTGCGACCGTTATCGAGCTGGTCGCGATCAAGTACCGGCCAACCGTGAACCGCACCGAGCGCCTGGAGTGCTTCGCCAAGGGTTACGAAGTTCTGGTAGAGCGAGCCGCTGGAGAGGCGATACTGTTTGGCCAGAGGAAGATACGAAAGGCGCAATTCAAGCTTCTCAGAGGCAGTTTTTTCGTTGAACCAGTACCAGCGCGGTCGCGACAATTCGAACTCGACCAGGAAGCCGAGGGACACGCCGTTATTCAGCGCCTCCAGCAAAGACGGCGTCAGGTCGAGGCGGAAATCCGCAAACAACGCATAGCGGGTCTCCGCAACCTCCAGGCCCGCGCTGTTCACCTGGATGGGATCCCCGAGCGCCGGCATTGCAATTGTGAGAATCAGCGCCGTCGCGATTCGGCGCAGGTCGGCGATCATGGCCTGCCCCGGCCGCGGGTCATGCGCCCGCCGGTCTTTTCCAGCAGGGCGTAGTAGAAGCCGTCGCTGGTTGCATTGGTAAGTATCTGGCCTTCGATAAAGGGACCTGTCGGGGAGAAGGACGCTGGCTCCCCCTGTCCGGTCTCTCGCCCCGCACTTGGCGGCACGACTGGGAGAACCCCGGCGTCCGGGTGGCGCTCGAGAAACGCCAGCAATTGCCCGCTATTCTCCTCCGGGAAAAGGGAGCAGGTGGCGTAGAGCAGTTTGCCACCGACGCCAAGCATCCGCCACGTTGCATCGAGCAACTGCGACTGCACGCTCACCAGCTTCGCGATATCCCCCTGCCGGCGCAACCATTTGATATCGGGGTGTCGCCTCACGACACCCGAAGACGAACACGGGGCGTCCAGCAAGATTCTATCGAATGGCGTCCCGTCCCAGAAACTGGCAGGATCGCTGCAGTCGCCCACCATAATTCTTGCCTTAAGGCGCAGCCTGGACAGATTTTCGGCGATTCGTCCGGCGCGTAGCGTGTCCACCTCGACGGCAGTCAGGCCGCACTCGGCGAGTTCCAGAATGTGTCCGGTCTTCCCACCCGGTGCGGCGCAAGCATCGAGAACGCGCATGCCGTGGCGGACGTCCAGAAGATGAGCGGCGACCTGTGCACCCGCATCCTGCACTGACACTTCGCCAGCTTCGAAGCCGGGCAGCAGTTGCACGCGGCAGGGTTTTTCCAAGAGCACCGCATCGGAACCCAAACAACGGGCGGCGATCTCCGCTCTGCCGAGTCTCTCTACATAGGCCGAGGCCGAAGTGTGTCTGCGGTTCACCCTGAGCGTCATGGGTGGATGTCGATTCGATTCCAAGAGCACCGATTCCCAATCACGCGGATATGCGTTGCGCAGGATATCTATCCACCACTGTGGATGGCGATACCGGCCGACGTCGGTTGTCTCGACTTCTTTCATCAGGGACTGCATGCGACGCTGAAAATTACGAAGCACCGCGTTGACCATGCCTTTTGCGCGCGAAATGCCAAGCATCGCGGTTGCCTCTACCGCCTGGTGCACGACCGCATGTGCGGATCGGGGACGGGCGGCGAGCTCCGTGCCGGCGGCGATCAGCAGAGCACGCAATCGCGAGTCTATTGCCGGGCGATCGACCAGATGCTCCATGATCACGTCGACCACTCCGTAGCCGCGCAACGCGTTGTAGCAAAGATCTTGCGCGGCGGCGACAAGCGCGTGTGCAGGCTGGGCACGTTTAAGCTCCGCGAGTGCAGAAGTCAGGGTCTCGCCCTCGATTACGCGTGTGAGCACCTCCGCCGCGACAGCGAATGCTTTCGAGAGAGAGGGGCTCAAAGCGGCGGACAAGACGAACTACTCAAGGTGACGAGCGCTGTCGCAATTATAGAGCCCACAGGGTACTCTGCGCTCCGATCAGACTTCAAAGCGGTCCCCCACGGAAAGCGGAAGCCCGCGCAGAAATTCGGCGGTGGCGAGCCGCTTGCCGCCAGACCGCTGCAGTTCGGTTACCCGGAGAGCCCCGTCGCCGCATCCGACCAACAGTCCGTCCGGACCCGCGTCGAGCACGATTCCCGGGGCCCCACGCTCCGCCGTTGGGGAGCATCCCAGGATCTTGATTTCGATGTCCCGCAAGCGGGTGCGCGCGCCGGGGGCGGGACTAAAGGCGCGAACCTTGCGGAACAGCATTTCTGCGCTCTGGCGCCAGTCCAGCACGGTCTCCTCTTTCCTGATTTTTGCGGCGTACGTCACCCCTTCGGAGGCCTGTGGTATTGCGAAGAGCTCGCCGCGCTCAAGCGTGTCCAGTGTTCGAACGGCAAGCGCTGCGCCCAAACCTGCCAGACGATCGTGCAAAAACCCGGCGGTGTCGGTGTCGGCGATCGCGATCGCTTCTTGCAACAGAACGGGGCCGGTATCGAGTCCAGCATCCATCTGCATGATTGACACTCCACTAACCCGATCGCCGGCAAGCAGCGCTCTCTGGATCGGCGCCGCGCCGCGCCACCTCGGCAGGAGCGAGGCGTGGACGTTGATGGCGCCGTGCCTGGGGGCCGTTAGCAGGCGCTGAGGCAGTATGAGGCCATATGCAACGACCAAGATGATATCGGGTCGCTGGCTTGCGGGGAGTCGATCCAGAAATCCCAGGTCAGCGAGGTTCGCAGGTTGAGCAACTTCGATGTTGTTCGCCGTCGCAAAGCGTTTTACCGATGATTGCGCTTGAGCAAGACCCCGGCCGGCCGGCCGGTCTGGTTGCGTTAGTACACCGACAACTGCGTGAGGAGATTCGACCACCGCGCGCAGGCAGACCGTAGCAAACTCAGGCGTGCCGGCAAACAGGACTTTCAACACTAAGGCTCCCGGGCCGGACTGCGAGACACGCTTGGCTCCTACCCTTTTAACAGTCAGGATATGAGAGATGTCAGCCTAGGCCGACTGGCGCTGCTGCTTTTCAAGTTTCGCCCTTATCCGCTGCTGCTTGAGGCGCGATAGATAGTCGACGAAGACCTTGCCTTCCAGGTGATCGATCTCGTGCTGAATGCACACGGCCAGCAACTTCTCTGCGTCTAGCATGAAAGGTCTCCCGTCCAAGCCCAACGCACGCACCCTGACCCGTTCCGCCCTCTCTACGGGTTCGTAAATCCCCGGCACCGAAAGGCACCCTTCCTCCAGATACTGGCTGCCTTCGTACGAGCTGATTTCCGGGTTTATGAGCACCAGCAGGCGATCGCGGGTCTCGGAAGCATCTATCACGATCACCTGCTTGTGCACATCAACCTGTGTCGCCGCGAGCCCGATACCCGGGGCGGCGTACATGGTCTCGGCCATGTCGCTGACCAGCGTACGTATCTGGTCGTCGATGGTGTTCACCCTTGAG
>JBGPTG010000307.1:0-4318 GCA_041490545.1 Gammaproteobacteria bacterium | reverse complement strand
GCTGCGCGACTCGGGCTACGAGGAACTGCTTTCCTCCGGCGTGGTGCTCACTGGCGGCTCGTCGGTCATGCAGGGCATGGTCGAGCTCGGCGAGGAGATATTCCACATGCCGGTGCGGCTGGGCATACCGCGCTACTCCGGCGGCCTCTCCGACGTGGTCCGCAACCCCCGCTACGCGACCGCGGTGGGGCTGCTGCTCGAAGGCGTGGTGCAGACGCAACGCGGGCTGATCGCCCGGCAGGGCGGCTCTTTCAGGCGAGTCCTCGGAAGGATGCGCGAATGGCTGCAACGGAATTTTTAGAAGAACTGAAATCCTTAAGTGACAGACAGGCAGTCGTTTCCTATTTCACCCCGGAAGGAGGCAGGTATGTTTGAAATTGTCGAAAACACTTTGAGTGGTACCGTGATCAAGGTGATCGGTGTCGGCGGCGCAGGCGGAAATGCCGTCGATCACATGATCAGGAACGGCGTCGCCGGCGTCGAGTTCATCACCGCCAACACCGACGCACAGGCCTTGTCGCGCGGTCAGGCGAAGAACCAGATCCAGCTTGGATCGACGGGGCTCGGGGCGGGCGCGAAGCCCGAAGCCGGTCGGGCCGCAGCGCTCGAGGCGCGCGACCAGATCGCCGATGCGCTGCGCGGCGCACACATGGCCTTCATCACGGCGGGTATGGGCGGTGGCACCGGCACCGGCGCCGCGCCGGTGGTGGCGGAGGTGGCGAAGGAAATGGGGATCCTCACCGTGGCCGTCGTCACCAAGCCATTCTCGTTCGAGGGCGCGCGTCGCATCCAGGCCGCCGAAATCGGCATCGAGGAACTCTCGCAGCACGTCGACTC
Source organism: Gammaproteobacteria bacterium (assembly GCA_041490545.1). GTDB lineage: Bacteria > Pseudomonadota > Gammaproteobacteria > Burkholderiales > SG8-39 > VBDM01. The sequence continues at coordinate 3,481 of JBGPTG010000307.1, read as the reverse complement.
GGTGATCGTGATCCTGAACGAGAAGCTCGAGGAAGTGCTCGGCGACGATGTCTCGATGGAGGAGGCTTTCTCCACGGCGGACAGCGTGCTGAAGAACGCTGTCGCGGGCATCTCGGAGATCATCAATGTGCCCGGTCTCATCAACGTCGATTTCCAGGACGTGCGCACGGTGATGGGGGAGCAGGGCATGGCAATGATGGGCTCGGCTTCGACTTCAGGCGTGGATCGGGCGCGTATTGCCGCCGAGCAGGCCGTGGCCTGCCCGCTGCTCGAAGGTGTGAACCTGTCGGGCGCGCGCGGGGTTGTGGTCAACATTACCGCGGACAAATCGCGTCTCAAGCTGCGCGAGACCAAGGAGGTGATGAACACCATCCGCGGTTTTGCCGCGGAGGACGCGACCATCATCTTCGGGGCCGTGTACGACGAGAGCATGGGCGAGGATCTGCGCGTCACGGTGGTGGCGACAGGGCTCGGACATCCGCAGGCGACGCGCCAGTCCAAGCCGCAACTCGTGAGGAAGACCGGCACCGACAACTCGCCGGTGACGGGCGTGGATTACCGCATGCTGGACGAGATGCCCGCGGTGATCCGCAAGAACCGGGCGTCGACCATCGAGGCGCTGGAAAACAGCGGCGTCGACAAGTACGACATCCCGGCATTCCTGCGCAAGCAGGCCGATTGATTCCGGCGCGAGAAAGAGAGAGCCCCATGAGCACAGCCAAGAGACCCAGCATGCCCCGTTTCCTGCGCAGGCCGCTGATTGCCCGAGCCAGCATGCGACTGCCCGTGCGCGCCGACCCCGTGCTGATCCGGACCGTCGCTTTCATGCCGGCGTATCTGCGCAAGCGGCCGCATTGAGCGCCCGATGCGCCGGCTCACCGGAAATTCCGGGTCGGTGAGCCGGCCGTCGTGCTAAAATCCCGACTCTTCAATGGGCTGCAGCGATCTGCTCGACTGCAGCGGAACTGATCGGATGTTCAAGCAGCGTACCCTCAAGTCCGTGATTCGCGCCACCGGCGTGGGATTGCACACGGGCGAAAAAGTTGCCATGACTCTGCGGCCGGCACCGCCGAACTCGGGGATCGTGTTCCGGCGCATCGACTTGTCGAAACCGGTCGACATCGTCGCCGACGCATTCAAGGTCACCGACACGCGTCTGTGCAGCGCGCTCGAGGCCGGCGGCGCGCGCGTCGCGACCGTCGAGCACCTCATGTCCGCGTTCGCCGGGCTCGGGATCGACAACGCGTTCGTCGACCTCACCGGATCGGAAGTGCCGATCATGGACGGCAGCGCGGCGCCGTTCGTGTTCCTCATCCAGTCCGCTGGCATAGAGCAGCAGCCTGCGCCCAAGCGGTTTTTCCGGATCAAGCGGCCGGTGGAAGTGCGCGACGGGGAAAAGTGGGCGCGCTTCGAGCCCTTCGACGGATTCAAGCTGTCATTTTCGATCGAGTTCGACCACCCCGCGTTCGAGCGCTCGGCGCAGACTGCGACGGTCGATTTCGCCGACACTTCCTACGTCAAGGAAGTTGCCCGGGCTCGCACTTTCGGTTTCATTCAGGAGGTGGAAGCGCTGCGCGATTCAGGTCTGGCGCTGGGCGGAAGCCTGGACAACGCCATCGTGGTGGACGAATATCGCGTGTTGAACGCGGAAGGCCTGCGCTACACGGACGAATTCGTGAAGCACAAGTTGCTCGACGCGATTGGCGATCTCTACCTGATCGGGCATCCCCTGATCGGCGCGTTTTCGGCGCACAAGTCCGGGCACGCACTCAACAACCGCCTCTTGCGCGCTGCGCTCTCCCTCGATGGTGCTTGGGAATGGGTCACCTTCGAGCGCGAGGAAGATGCGCCAGTGGCGCTGCTGCGCCTGTTCGCCCTGCCCGCCGGCTGAAGGTGCGTCCTGGCCGCCGGCCATGCTGTTACTTCGCATCGCCGCGATCCTCGTGGTGCTCGTCACCGTGGCGGGCTTGGTACTTTTCCTCGCCACTCGCGATCGAAAGTACCTGCGTTTCGCCTTGCAGGTGTTCAAGGCCGCCCTGGTCGTCGCCCTGCTGATATTCGGCTTATTGATCCTGGAACGCGTCGTTGTTCTCGTTTGATCCGCACCCTACTCGGGGGCGTGGCCCGCGAGTCGGCCGACGGCATTTTTCAATTCAGAATCAGGGAGTTGCTCGTAGAGCGACTGCAGATTTCGGAACGCCTCCGAGGTAATTTTCGATTGCTTTTCAACGGGTTGTGAGCGATCTTGGCGGGGTTGCACTCGGATATCCATTCCGGTAACCTCAACCCCTCGTTTGGCGAGGTGTTGTTGCAGCGATGGGCGCAGTAGGTTCAGCTTGGCAGCCACCGCGCCGTTAATGGCATAAATAACAACTTTTCCCTGCTTGTAGTTGGCGACGGAGCACGAATCCGCGAGGGCTTGAGGCAGTGCTGCGGCAAGGTGCTTGCGCAGTTCGAGCAGTCGCCTGGCCTGCGGCATCAGCGCGGCAACGCCGTCGGCCTGGATCAGGAACGTACACGGGTTCTCAGGATGCCTGTTCTTGGAATGCATAGCGAGTCGGCCTAGGAAAGCAGTATGCATATTATTCTCGTTTCGAGCCGGCTGGCCAAGTCAAGATCGTTGACCCTGACGACCAGGCATCTGGTCGGCGGCGCAGTGCTTGCGACACTGCTCGTCTTTGCGCTGACGCTGGGGCTCTTCTGGATCACTGTGCGCCACGCCACGGAAACGAAGCTGCCGATGCTGGATTCGCTCGTCGTGTCGGCGCAGGAGCAGCAAGGCAGGAAGACCGAGGAATTTCTCCGCGAGAACCTCAATGCCATGGCGGTCAAGCTTGGGGAGATGCAGGCGCAGCTGATGCGTTTGGACGCCCTGGGCGAGCGGCTGGCGGCTCTCGCAGGGCTCAAGCCGCAGGAATTTCGCTTCAACGAGCCGCCCGGACGGGGGGGGGCCGTATCGAGCATCCCGCCGCAGGATCTTTCGATGGCCGAGTTGAACCGACACCTCGATCAGCTCGCCCGGCAGATGGAGAACCGCACCGATTCCCTGGGAATCCTGGAGTCGCAGCTGTTCGATGCCAAGGTGAAGAAGAAACTCATGCCGACCATCCCGCCGGTAGACGCTGCCTGGAGCGCGTCGAGCTTCGGTTGGCGCATCGACCCGTTCAACGGCATGCTCGCCATGCATGAAGGCGCGGACTTCCCGGTCGACGTCGGCACGCCGGTGTTCGCCGCCGCGGGCGGCGTCGTGACCTTCTCCGGGTCGCATTACCAGTATGGCTACATGATCGAGATCGACCACGGCAACGACTTCACCACGCGTTACGCCCATTGCTCGCGACTGCTGGTCAAGGAGGGCGATGTGGTCCAGCGCGGCGGCAAGATCGCCGAATCCGGCTCGACCGGGCGCGCCACCGGACCGCACCTGCACTTCGAGGTCCGCTACCGCGGCGTGGCCCAGAACCCGATCCGTTTCCTGCAG
>JBGPTG010000306.1:0-4380 GCA_041490545.1 Gammaproteobacteria bacterium | reverse complement strand
CTGTACCAGCAGGTCGCCCGCCTTGAGATGGACTTCCGTGCCTTTCTCCAGCTCCATGTCGATCTCGCCGGAGATCACTACGGCGTAGTCGATCGAATCGGTGCGATGCACGCGCGGCGAGACTCCGGGGGAGAACTCGATGACGCGGAACACCGTGCCGCCGGGGAGCGTGGTGCCGACTTTCTTCGCAGAAGTATCGGCGTCGCCGGAATTGTCGGCGGGGAAGGTGTCGGCGGTCCAGATCACGGCCGCCGACGCGCCCGGACGATTCGACACGACGTTCTTCGATACTTCATCGATTTTCACGACGGCGCGTCCGCTGCCGTCGTGCCCCGTCACCACCCGCCGCACTTTCACCGTCATGGGTTCTCCCGTCGTGTTTCATTCTTGTCGGGCGGATTATACGGGGGACGCGGTCGCGCGCGTATGCGCAGTCAGTGCACCGCGCCGCGTCATCGGACTCATCGAGCTGGCGCGTGACCCCACCAGGCAATCGGGCTAACATGCCCTCACGCAGCAACCTCCGGAGGCGGGTCGAGGCGGTTTCAGGATCCCGAAATTCGCTTGATGAGACCGTCAGGTATTGCAAGAGAAATCGGCCAGAATCGCGCGGCATTTCTCGTGCTCGTGATGGGATTGGCGATCTCCATCGCCGCCTGGCGCGTTACCGGGCTGCAGATCGGCGGCGAGGCCGCCAGGCAGTTTCTGCTGGAAACGGCGCGGGCGACCGAAGCGATAGACCGCCGCATCCAGGACAACATCAACATCCTGATAGGCCTGAAGGGCCTGTTCAACGCCAGCGATCGCGACTCCCGCGAAGAATTCCGCGTCTACCTGTCCGGATTCAATCTCGATCGGCGCTATTCCGGGGTGCGGGTGGTGACCTATGTCCAGCGGGTGACGCGGGCGCAGAAGGCCGCATTCGAGCGGGAGGTCCGGCGCGACGCGAGCATCGACCCGCGCGGCTACCCGGATTTCGCGATCAAGCCGCCGGGCGAGCGCGACGAGTATGTCGTGGTCAAGTACCTGCACCCGATGGCGGGCAACGAGGCGGGCTTCGGCCTGGATCTCCTCTCCGAGCCGCGGCGCCGCGCCGATATCGTGCGCGTTCGCGACAGCGGCGACATCGTGGTTTCCCCTCCCTTCGCCGCGGCGGTCGATCCCGGTCATATCTCGATAACCATGCGCGCGCCGATCTATCGCAGGGGCATGCCGGTACGGACGGTGGCGCAGCGGCGGGAGGCCTTCCAGGGCGCGGTATCGGTGGTCATTCACGTCGATGAGTTGGTACACACCCTGTTCGATACTCAGCTTGGCAGCCGATTCGAGCTCGCGATCCACGATCTGGGGCTGGCGGCAACCGATCGGCCGGAGGCCTCTTCGAAGAAAATCCCGCTGTTCGACAGCCTCGGGCCCTCAGGCATGAAGCTGGAGAACGCCGGGGACAGGCTGAACCGGACGGCGATGCTCGAGATCGGCGGACGCAAATGGCAGCTGAGCTTTAGCGCACCCGGCCGCGCCCATGGGATCGAGCCGGCCTTGCCGATCGTCGTGCTTCTGGCCGGTATCGTCACGAGCTTGCTGTTGTTCTGGCTGGTCTTGACGCTTTCGGTGTCGCGTGCGCGCGCGCTCGCGCTCGCCGAGCACGCGACCGCCGCGAACGCCGCAGAGATGCTGAGGGAGCAACTGGGCTTCATCCAGCAGCTGATCGAGGCCGTGCCGCAGCCGATCTACTTCAAGAACAGCGAGGGGCGCAACCTCGGCGTCAATGCGGCATGGGAAAAGTTCTTCGGCATGCCGCGCAGTCAGTTCATCGGCAAGACGGTGTTCGAGCTCTATCCCGACGATCAGGCGCTGGCGAAAAGGCATCACGCCAGGGACCAGGAGCTGTTCGACCGCCCCGGCAGCCAGTCCTACGAGGCAGCGATCGCCGCCGCCGACGGTAATTTGCACCACACCATCTTTAACAAAGCGACCTTCAGCAAGCCTGATGGCAGCGTTGCGGGGCTGATCGGCACGATCACCGATGTGTCCGGGCTGAAGGATGCGGAAGCGGCGCTGCGCAAGAGCGAAGCAAGGTTTCGCGACCTGACCGAGCTGTCTTCGGATTGGTACTGGGAACAGGACGCCGAATTCCGCTTCACCGAGGTATCGTCGAATGCGCGCAACGTCGGTCTGGACACGGACCAGAACATCGGCAAGACGCGTTGGGACATGAAAGGCGTGCGCATGACGGAGGAGGAGCGGCAGGCCCATAAAGACACGCTGATGGCCCACCAGCCCTTCCAGAATTTCGTCTATCAGATCGACGATGTCAGCGGGAATCCGCACACGATCAGCATAAGCGGCCGGCCGACATTCGATGAGGAAGGCCGTTTTACGGGTTATCGCGGCACCGGCACGGACACTACCGAGAAAGCAAAGGTCGAAGACCAGATCCGGCACATGGCGCACCACGACGCGCTGACGGAATTGCCCAATCGTGTCTTGCTGCAGGACCGCATCGGGCAGGCGATCGCGCAGGCGCAGCGCAGCCGAAAGGTGGCCGCACTTCTGTTCATCGATCTCGACCGGTTCAAGAATGTCAATGATTCGCTCGGGCACCAGGTCGGCGACGGCCTGCTGCGCGCGGTAGCCGGGCGGCTGGTCGCGTGCGTGCGGGGCACCGATACGGTCGCGCGCATGGGCGGCGACGAATTCGTCGTGGTTCTGACCGAGCTGAGACGGGCCGAGGATGCCGGGCAAGTGGCGCAAAAGATACTCGCCCTGCTGCCGCAGCCCATTGATATCGACGGCCACGAACTGCGCGTCACGCCGAGCATCGGCATCTGCCTGTATCCCCACGACGGCGAGGATGTTGAAACGCTGATGCGCAACGCCGACGCTGCGATGTACCACGCCAAGGAGACCGGGCGCAACAATTTTCAGTTCTTCACCCATCAGATGAACATCGCGGCAAATCAGCGCCTGCTGCTGGAAAAGGACCTGCGCCTCGCTCTGGAACGGGAAGAGTTCACGATTTACTACCAGCCGCAGATCGACCTGAAAACCGGGGGCATCGTCGGATTCGAAGCCCTGATCCGCTGGCGTCACCCGAAGCGCGGAATGGTTGCGCCCTCGGAGTTCATTTCGGTGGCCGAGGAGACCGGCCTGATCGCTCCGATCGGAGAGTGGGTGCTGCGCCGGGCCTGCATGCAGACCCGGAACTGGCAGGCCCTGGGGTATCCGCAATTGCAGGTGTCGGTGAACTGTTCGGCCCAGCAGTTCAGGCAAGAGGGCCTGGTGGATTTCGTCGCGCGCACCCTTCAGCAGACCGGCCTGCCCGCGTCCAGTCTCGAACTGGAAATAACCGAGAGCGTTATCGTCGAACACGCGGAACATGTGATCGCGAGACTGAAGGCGCTGGACAAGCTCGGACTAAAACTTTCGATTGACGACTTCGGTACGGGCTACTCGAGCCTCGGCTACCTGAAACGCTTTCCCATTCACGAACTGAAGATCGACCAGTCTTTCGTGCGCGACATCGGCACCGATCCCGATGACGCGGCAATTGTCAGCGCGATTATCGCCATGGCACGCGGCCTCGATCTGCAGGTGGTGGCGGAAGGGGTCGAGACCGCCGAGCAGTTGGCGTTTCTGAAGAATTTGGGCTGCGACAGGGCGCAGGGGTATCTGTTCAGCAAACCTCTGCCGGCAGAGGAGATCGAGCCGCTGTTGCGCAACTGGACTTCGCAGGCGCAACTGGCCCGCGCCTGAGCCGCTGACCAGTCGGCGGGCCAACAGCTCGAACGATCGCCCCGCAGATTGAAATAACCCTGGACCGGCGTCCGGTTTGGCGCTGCGCCCGCATAGTCAGCGTGCGCCGCCCTGTTGTATCATTCGGCCTTCGCCCGGATTCGGCAGCCGAAGCAACAAGCAAGGACAGCATCGATGCAGATCGGCATACCCGCCGAGATCCGTCCGGGCGAGACGCGCGTCGCGGCGACCCCCGAGACCGTCAAGAAACTCGCCGCGAGCGGCCGCCACGCGATTTTCGTTCAATCCGGCGCGGGCGTCGCCGCGAGCGTTCCCGACGCCGAATTCCAGGCGGCGGGCGCTAAGATCGTCGCGAGCGCGCAGGAAGCCTGCGGCGCGGCGGACATCGTGCTCAAGGTGCGCGGACCGCTGGACGCGGAGCTCGGCCGATTCAAGCGCGGGGCAATTCTCATCGGGCTGCTCAATCCGTATGACCGCGCGACGATGGAATCGTACGCGACCGCGGGGCTTACGTGCTTTGCCATGGAATGGCTGCCGCGCACGACGCGCGCGCAGGCCATGGATGTGCTCTCCTCGCAGGCCAACATCGGCGGCTACAAGGCGGTGATCCTCGCCGCGGCCGAG
>JBGPTG010000305.1:0-4437 GCA_041490545.1 Gammaproteobacteria bacterium | reverse complement strand
GTCCGCGCCGTGGCAACTCGCCTGCACCAGCACCGCTCGCGACAAACCGAGGCGATCGTGCAGCGCGCGCAGGTTTTCCTTCGGTGAATCGGGCGGCGTGTAGCGCCGCTCCGGTGCGTACGGAAATTTCCCGGCCGGCCCGAAGATGTGGCAATGCGCGTCGCACGAACCGGCCGGCGGCGCGTACTTGGGCTTGACGGGATGAGGATCGGGACCGGCGATCGGCTTGGTCATCCGGCCGGCCTTACTGCCTTTCGATCTTCGCGCGTTCGATGACCGCCTTCCACTTGGCAATCTCGGCAACCAGCAGCGCACCGAGCGCTTCGGGCGTTCCCGCGCGCGCCTCGACGCCGAGTTCCTGCAGTCGCTGCCGCACTTCCGGAGCCGCCGCAGCAGCGTTGACCTCGCGATTGAGCCTGTCGACGATTGCTCTTGGCGTCCTGGCGGGAGCAGCGACGCCGTTCCAGGAAGAGGCCTGGTAGCCGGATACGCCGCTCTCGGCGACCGTCGGCACGTTGGGCAAGCCCGGATAACGGCGCTCCGACGTTACGGCCAGGGCCTTCAGAGAGCCGCCGCGGATCTGTCCCAGGACCGGGGCGAGGATTTCGAATGCGACCTGCACGTCCCCGCCTTTCAGGGCGGTGATCACCGCCGGCGTGGCCTTGAATGGAACCACTAGCGCGTCGATTCCGGACATCGACCTGAACAACTCGGCAGCGAGGTTCTGCGTGCTGCCGATGTTGATCGTGCCGATGCTGAGCTTGTCGGGGTTGGCCTTGGCAAACGCCATGAGGTCCCGGACCGAGCCGATTTTCGAATCGGAATTCACGACCAGAACGAGATCGAAGAATCCGACCGTGGATACCGGCGAAAAATCGCCTACCGTGTCGTACGGCAGCGACCTGAACAGGGTCGCGCTTACCGCGTTCCCGTTGGTGATGAAGAGCAGGGTATACCCGTCGGGTTCGGCCTTCGCGACCGCTTCGGATGCGAGGATGCCGCCGGCGCTTGGCCGGTTCTCGACGAGCATCTGCTGGCCCATCGTTTCGCTCATTTTCTGGGCGAGCACCCGGGCGGTGATATCGGCCACGCCACCCGCGGCAAACGGAACCAGGAGCTTTACAGGACGCGTCGGGTAGCCTTGCGCGGAGGCGATCGAACCCGCCGCTGCAAGAACAACGGCGCACAGGCATCGCAGGAGAAACATGGGCTTCACTCGTGAAGGAAGGGATGGAACGATAGACGATAGCTTACCCGTTTTCTTCCAGGCGGAGAATCCCGAATCTCCCGTAGAGATTCTTCCATTGATCTCCGCGGTGAGCACGATCTCGATGACCTGGGTTACGATCCACAAGTATCCGGGTGCCGGCCACCGGATTTTTCCCGCTAGCACGTCGACGCACAGGACAGGAGACCTTCGGTGAAGGGACTGAGCAAGCCCGGCATCGCAGCCAACGCCATCGGCCGGCCGCTGCCGCGCAAAGAGGATTTCCGGCTCCTCACCGGGGCCGGCCGGTTCAGCGACGACTTCAATATCGAAGGGCAGGCGCACGCCGCGATGGTCCGCTCGCCGCACCCGCATGCACGCATACTCCACGTCGATACGGCCCAGGCGCGCGCGATGGCCGGCGTTCTGGGTGTCTACAGCGGCGTCGATTGCGCTGCTGACCGCCTCCGCCCCATCCCCCACAATCCCCTGCCCTCGACGAGGGACGACATGAAGCTCACCGGCCCGGGGGACGGCGGGATCTTCGAGGGACCTCACGTCCTGTTGCCAACCGACAAGGCACGCCATGTCGGCGAAGCTGTAGCAATGGTCGTCGCAGAAACGAAGGAGCAGGCAACCGATGCAGCCGAGGCCGTTGCCGTCGAGTACGAAGCGTTGCCCTGGGTGACGCACTCCGAGGACGCTCTCGACGCCAGCTCGGGCGCGCCGACGGTGTGGGGGGAGGCCCCAGGCAACGTGCTCGTCGACACGACCTTCGGCGAGAGCGAGGCGACCGATCGTGCCTTCACCCGGGCGGACAAAATCGTCAAAATGAAATTTCACATCGGGCGGTGCACCGCCGTCGCGCTGGAGCCCCGCGCGGCGCTCGGGGCCTACGACGCGAGAACCGGCCGCTACACCCTCCATGCCGGAAGTGGCGGTGCCGTCCGCATCAAGAGAGACCTTGCATCCGTGCTCGGCATCGAGCCCGGCATCCTGCGCGTGCTCACCCGCGATGTAGGCGGAAATTTTGGATCCAAAAACCGCGTCTACGTAGAATACGGACTCGTGCTCTGGGTGTCTCGCAAGCTCGGGCGGCCGGTAAAATTCACTGCGACGCGGTCCGAAGCGTTCGTCTCCGACTATCAGGGACGGGACCTCGTGAGTGAAATCGAGCTTGCGCTGCGCTCCGACGGAAAGTTTCTCGCCCTGCGCGCTTCCAACCTCTCCAATGTCGGCGCGCGTTGCGTTTCGCTCTCGCCGCTCTCGAAGGGATCGGGCCTCATCACCGGCACTTATGAGATACCCGCTGCGACGCTGAGGAGTCGCGCCGTCTTCACCACGACCGCCCCGACCTGCCCGTATCGCAGTTCCGGCCGCCCCGAGGTCAATTTTGCGCTCGAGCGCCTGATCGATACCGCCGCGATAGAGTTGGGATTCGACCGGATCGAGCTGCGACGAAAAAACCTGGTTCGTCCCGATGCGATGCCCTACCGAAACGCGGTAGGAATGCTCTACGACAGTGGCACCTACGAGGCCAACATGGACCTCGCGATGAGAATCGCGGACTGGAACGGGTTCGATGCCCGCCGCAAGTCGGCGGCTGCGCGCAGGAAGCTCTTGGGGATCGGACTCGCGAACTACGTCGAGTCCTCGATTGGCTCGCCGAGAGAGCGCGCCGAGATCACCGTCACACCTGCGGGCCGCATCAGGGTCGTCGTCGGCACTCAGCCCTCCGGCCAGGGCCACGAGACCAGCTTCGCCCAGGTGATTTCCACGCTTCTCGCCGTTCCCGCGGAAGCCGTGGACATTCTCCTGGGGGACACCGATGTCGTCAGTGTCGGTGGCGGCTCGCATTCCGGCCGCTCGATGCGCCACGCCGCCACGGTGTTTTCGATCGCGGCGAAGCAGCTCATCGAGAATGGAAAGAAAATCGCCGCCTTCCTACTGGAGACGAACCCGGCGGAGGTCTCGTTCGAGGACGGTCGCTTCAGCTCGCCGCATGAGGACAGGTCCTTAGGCTTCCTCGAGTTGGCGCGGGAGACAGGAGCGGGATTGCTTCCCCGGGAACTCGCAACCGGCTTGAGCGTCATCGCCGACAATCAAATGCACGACCCGGTGTTCCCCAACGGCTGCGCGATCTGCGAGTGCGAGGTGGATGCGGAAACCGGCGATGTGGAGATCACCCGGTATTCCGCGGTCGACGACGTCGGGCGCTGCATCAACCCGCTGATCGTCCACGGCCAGACGCACGGCGGCGCGGCACAGGGGATCGGCCAGGGGATTTCGGAGCTGTGCCATGTCGATCCGGCCACGGGCCAGCCCCTCGCCGGATCGCTCATGGACTACGCCTTGCCGCGCGCCGATACGCTGCCTTCGTTCAGCGCCGAGATCGTCGAAGTGCTCTCGCCGACCAATCCCTTCGGGATCAAGGCGGCAGGAGAAGGCGCGACGACACCGGCACCGGCTGCGGTCGTCAACGCGGTCGTCAATGCGCTGCGCGAGTACGGCATTCGCGATCTCGGCATGCCCCTCACGCCGCAGAGCGTCTGGCGGGCGATCCAGGGAGCAAAACGATGAAACCGGCACGCACGATACCCGTCTTTGCGCTCCTGTTCGGAGCCCTTTCGGCCGTTGCACAGGCGCAACCCGCAGGTCCGGGGCAGCTCTATCCGAAAGGTCCGGTGCGCCTGGTCCTGCCCTTTCCGGCGGGAGGCGGCGTGGACGCCGCGGGCCGCATCCTCGCGCAAAAGCTCACCGAGAACCTGGGCAAACCGTTCCTGATCGAGAATCGCGGCGGGGCGAACGGCAACATCGGCACCGAAGCTGCCGCGAGGTCGCCGAACGATGGCGCCACGCTGCTGTTTACCGGCGCGGGTTTTGTCACCAATCCGAGCCTTTACCGGAGCGTCCCCTACGATCCGGTGAAGGACTTCGAACCGGTGAGCTTGATGGCGCTCGGGCCGAACGTCCTCGTGGTGCATCCCTCGCTCTCCGTGAAGTCGGTGCAGGAGTTGATCGCCCTCGCAAAGGCGCAGCCCGGGAGAATCGGCTTCGCGGGCTCGGGCTCGGGCAGCACGCCCCACCTCGCGGGCGAGCTCTTCAATGTCATGGCCGGTGTGCAAATGGTGCACATTCCCTATCGGGGCTCGGGTCCGGCGATGATCGGCCTGCTCGCGGGCGAGGCGCCGGTAATGTTCCTCCCCGCAATAAACGCGAGCGGGCACGTC
>JBGPTG010000304.1:0-4458 GCA_041490545.1 Gammaproteobacteria bacterium | reverse complement strand
TGCGCGTCGAGTGGCACCTGACTGCAGATGCGAACCACGGTCCGGAAATACCCTGCATGGGGGCCATCCTGCTCGCACGCAAGCTTGCCAGGGGCGAGACGCTGCCGCGCGGCGCGTTTCCGTGTCTCGGCTTTCTCAAGCTCGAGGAATTCGAGAGTGAGTTTGCAAAATGGAAAATATCCACCGTTCTTAAGGAGCGCAACGCCTAGGGGAAGCCTCCGTTCAGGCTTTCCCTAGGCGGCGCAGCCTCGACGAAATTGGCACCGGCGGCTGACCCGGCGCGTCAGTTTGTGTCAATATTTGGCCAGTCTGGGGCTGGACCGAGGATACACTTGTTCTATTTATAGAATTATTTCATAATAATAATCACCAGCTTAGCTGCACTCCTTAAAGGTGGCACGCAGATTGCAACGAGACGGGAAAAGGTGTCGCCAAAACAGCCCGAACGGTGTGAGGCCGAAAACGATGCTCAACATGCCCAAGACGAACAGCCAGAGCGGATTCACGATCATCGAGGTCATGATCGTGGTCACGATCATCGGTATTCTGGCGGCGATAGTGCTGCCCAATATACGCACCAACGCGGCCCGAGCGAAGGTATCCGAGGCAATCCTCGCGTTCGGCAACTGCAAGAACATGGTTACCGAAATCTATATGTCTGGTGGCGACCCGCCAGGCGCCGGAAACTGGGGGTGCGAGAACCCTGGACCGGTTTCGGCCTACGTGAGGAGCATCACCACCTCGGACGACGGAATCATCCGGATCGAGCTGCAGGGCGATCTGAGGCTCACCCTGTTCGAGATTGCACTGGCCCCACTTGACGCGAGCGGCAACGTGGTGAGCGGCGTGGGAAGCTCGATCAGGAGCTGGCGCTGTGGAAGCCCCAGCGATCTTATCCCACCCGCGAACTTCGCGCTCGATCCAAAGTATCTCCCCAACAGCTGCCGCGGCTGACGGCGCGGCGGGGAAACTGCCTGGCGCTAGCGCCGGCTCTGGCATGGCGGGCAATTGAGTCCAAACGCCCACCCGAGTAAAATCTCGCTCCTTTGTTTCTCTCTTGGAGAACGAGCATGAACGTGCGTCATTCCTCGCGTCTGTGGTTAGTAGCGCTGACGATATCGGCGGTCGCGGCGTGCGGTCTCGCCCGGGCGCAGAGCAAGGCCGAATATCAACCCGAGGTGGGGCAGCACGGCAAGGATGTGGTCTGGGTGCCGTCGCCGCAGCAGTTGGTGGACAAGATGCTGGACATGGCGAAAGTCACGCCACGCGACTTCCTCATGGATCTGGGCTCGGGTGACGGTCGCACGGTCATTTCCGCGGCCAAGCGCGGCGTGCACGCGCTCGGCGTCGAATACAATCCGGACATGGTGGCGCTTTCCAGGCGCAACGCCGCCACGGCCGGCGTTGGCGACAAGGCCAGCTTCGTCGAGGCCGACATCTTCCAGACCGACCTCTCGAAGGCGACAGTGATCACGCTGTTCCTCCTGACCGACCTCAACCTCAAACTGCGTCCCACCATTCTGGGGCTGACTCCGGGAACCCGGATCGTCTCGAATACTTTCCGCATGGGTGACTGGGAGCCCGACCAGACCGTCGAATTGGGCTGCGACACCTATTGCACGGCGTATCTGTGGATCGTGCCCGGGCGGGTCGACGGTCGCTGGCATACACCCCGGGGAGAACTCACGCTCAAGCAGGAGTTCCAGAAAGTCTCCGGGACGCTCAAGACCGGCAACGTGTCTTCGTACGTCTCGCGGGCCAGCCTGCGTGGCGATCAGTTGACGTTTCTCGCCGGCGGCTCGGAGTACAGCGGCCGGGTCAACGGCAGCGTGATCGAGGGAACGATCAAGGCTGCGGGCAAGAGCGAGGCGTGGAAGGCAACGCGCTGAACGGAGTCGCCCGGACTGGCTAGTCGATTTTCGCGCCGACCGCCTTTACCACCTCGCCATACTTTGCATATTCGGCGCGGATCAGCGCCGCGAATTCTTCCGGCGTACTGATGAATGGCTCGAGGCCGCCCACGGCGCGAACCCTCTCGCGTGTGACCGGCTCCGCCAACACCCGGTTGGTTTCGGCATGCAGCTTGCCGACAATGGCGGCCGGTGTTGCCGCCGGAGCGAACAGGCCCAGCCAGGCCGTGACTTCCAGCCCGGGGTAGATTTCGCCCAGCGTCGGCAGGTCCGGAAACGTGGCCGAGCGGCGCGGACCGGCAACGGCGAGCCCGCGGAGTTTTCCCGACCTGACGTGGCCGGTGACGGAATTGCCGCCGAACATTGCCGCGACGTCGCCCGCAAGCAGCGCAATAGTGGCAGGGCCCCCGCCCTTGTACGGAACGTGCACCAGGTCGATGTGGGCTCTCGCCTTGAGCATTTCCATGGTGAGGTGATGCTGGCTGCCGTTGCCGATGGAAGCATAGGCGAGCGGCGGATTGGCGCGCCGCGCATAGTCCAGGAACTCGCGCAGGTCTTTCACCGGCAGTGCCGGATTCACCGAGAGCACCATCTGCGTGTTGATGAGGCTGGCGACCGGCGCTAGGTCCCGCAGCGTGTCGACAGAAAGACTGGGATACAGGTGCGGGCTGATGACGATCTGGCTGTCCTGCCCGAGGAGCAGCGTGTAGCCGTCGGGCGCGGCCCTCGCGGCGAGTTCGCTCGACAGATTGCCGTTGGATCCCGGGCGATTCTCGACCACCATCGGTTGGCCGAGCGACTCGCCCAACCTGGGCGCGATCACCCGGGCGATCGTGTCGGACGCGCCGCCGGGCGGGTTGGGCACCAGCAACCGGATCGGCCGGACCGGATACTGTGCAAAGGCGGCAGCGACGAACACAGCGGCCAGCAGGGCCACCGCGATACGAGAGACAGGCAGGGCGCGAATCTTGTATTCCATGGTCCCGTTCGATGCACCGGCCGTGCGGACTCCGGCGCGGCAAAGTGAGCACACCCCACCGGCCGGCGAGGCTCCCATGCAAGCCCCGATTCTATAGGGACTTCCACGGCGTGGGTTTTGGCCAAAGCGTCAAGGGCCTGAATCCGGCCCTCTCCGGGAGCCGCGGCACGGGCGGGCCTTGTGCGTGCGGTACTTACGTCCGTTCTGCGTGCGGATATGACACAATCATCGCCCCCAAGTGAGTTGCTTCGCTGCCGACGGGAAAGAGCGTGCCCGATACCGTTGTCAAAATGGACCTGAGCCTCCAGGTCGGCAAGTACGACATCCAGAGGGCGCTGGGAAAGGGGACGACCGGGACGGTCTACCTGGCCAAGGACACCTTCACCGGCAAGGAGGTCGCGCTGAAGACCATCGAACCGGAAGTGTTCCGCGATCCCGAGTTCGGAGCGGTCTACCGTTCCCAGTTCCAGAACGAGGCGTCGCTCGCCGGCAAGCTGCGACATCCCCACATCGTTGCCATCCTCGATGCCGTGATGCAGGAGGATTCCGGCCATATCGCAATGGAGTACGTCAAGGGGTACGACCTCACGCGGCACACCAGGCTCGACCGGTTGCTGCCGGTCGCTGATGTGCTGCAGATCGGATTCAAGTGTTGCGGCGCGCTCGAATACGCCTTCCGGGAAGGCATTGTCCACCGCGACATCAAGCCGGCGAATCTCATGCTCGCCGAGGGCACCGAGGTCAAAATCTCGGATTTCGGCGCCGCCTACCTGCGCAAGAGCCAGGTGGTCCAGACGGCGGCGATGGGTTCCCCCTACTACATGTCGCCCGAACAGATTTCGGGCAAGGAGCCGACTTTCCACAGCGACATGTATTCGCTGGGCGTGGTGCTGTACGAGTTGCTGACCGGGCACAAGCCGTTTACCGCGGATACCCTCGATGCGCTGGTGCAGAAGATCCAGACGCAGGAACCCACGGCGCCGAGCAAGCTGCGCCCCGACCTGCCCAAGTTGACAGATGCGGTGGTGCTGCGCGCGATGGCCAAGAAGGCCGAGCATCGCTATCCGACCTGGGCCGAGTTCGAGGTCGAGTTGTCCGGTGTCGTGCAACAGGTGTTGCCTCCGGACACGGTGCCGGACAGCGAGAAATACGTTTCGCTCAAGCGGGTCGCCATGCTGTCAGCGCTATCCGACGCGGAACTCTGGGAGCTGGTCCGCGCCGGCTACTGGATGCGCGTTCCGCCCAGGGAAAAAATTGTCCGTGAGAGCATGAAGGGCAGGAGCTTCTATTTCATCGGACAGGGGCAGGCGAAAGTCACGCTGCAGGGGCGCCTGCTCAACATGATCAATGCGGGCGAGTTTTTCGGCGAGATGGCCTGGATCCGTGGCGGCGAGGAGCCGCGCCACGCCACGGTGGACTCCGCCACCGAACTGCTGCTCGCCAAGTTCAGGCCGGAAGCCCTGGAGAAAATGAGCCTCGGCGCCCAGCTGCAACTCACGCGCGCCCTAGTTCGCAACCTATCCGACCGCCTCGATCTCGCGAATACGCGGCTCTCGTGATGATTCCTAG